>DASVCN010000001.1 GCA_036381595.1 Trueperaceae bacterium
CGGCTGGGTCTCCTGCATCCTCGGCGACTTCGAGACCGCCACGGCGCGATCGCAGGAGGGCCGCGCGTTGCACGAGATGTTGGGGAACGAGAGAGGGGTGGCGGTGGCCCTCAACAACCTGGGTTGGGCGGCTACCTTCCAGGGCGACTTCGAGCGAGCAAGGGAGTTGCATGCCCAGGGTCTACGCCTGCGCGAATCGGTGCGCGACCGGCGCGGGGTCGCCTACGCCAGAAGCAACCTCGGCTGGGTCCTGCGCGGCGAGGGCCGCTTCGACGACGCCGCCAGCCATCTGGAGGAGGCGCTGGGCGTGCTCCGCTCCCTGCACGACGACCAGCTCACCGCCTGGGAGCTCCTACACCGTGGCCAGGTCCATCACGACCTGGGCGAGATCGACAGGGCCCAGGCGTTGCTCGAGGAGAGTCGGTCGTTGTGGCAGGCGGTGGGCAACCGGACCGGACTCTGCTGGACCCTCGTCGTGCTGGGCCACGTGCTGAGGAGGAGAGATCGGCTGACCGAGGCGCGCTCCCGGTCGGTGGAGGGCCTCGGGATGGCCCGGGCCATATCGCACAGGTGGGGCACGGCGGCCGGCTGGTGCGGCGTCGGCTGGCTCGAGCTGGCCCAGGGTCGCCTCGAGGCGGCCGAGGATGCGCTCGTCAACAGTCTGGATGGCCGCCTCGCCATGAGCGACCGCGCCGGGCTCGCCGAATGCCTCGACCTCCTGGCGGAGATCGAAGCGCGGCGCCTCGAGTGGGCGCGCGCCGCCTGTTCTCTCGTTGGGGTCGAAAGGCTGCGCGAGCGACTGTCCGCACCGCGACCGCCCGTAGACCGCGTGCGTCACGAGGGGCTGCTGGAACGGGCGAAGGGCGAACTGGGGAGCAGGTTCGAAGGGATCTGGAAGCGGGATACCGATCCGGTCGATTTAGCCCAAGGCTGGTTGAGCCAACGGCGGGCCCGGCCCGCCAGCTGACCGTGCTGCGGCTGGCGAGTCAAGCGGATGCCACTCGTCACCTGCTAAGCGATCAGGGAGAGCGACCGGATGGAGCTGCCGTCGGCCCGGAACCCGCTCGAGCCTTCGCCAGCTACGGCTTGGCGCGCTCGTACTGCGGTGGCCAGGCCACGTCCACGCCCAACTCGGTTGCCGCGTTGAGCGCCCAGTACGGGTTCCGCAGCATCTCCCTGGCGAGCAGCACCAGGTCTGCCTGACCGGTCCGGATTATGTGGTCGGCCTGGTGGGCCGAGCGGATGAGACCTACGGCGCCAGTCTTCATCCCGGTCCGGCGCCGGATCTCCGCAGCCGCAGCCGTCTGGTACCCGGCGCCGGCCGGTACCGGCACGACCCGGTTGCCGCCCGAGGAGCAGTCGATGAGGTCGACGCCCGAATCGGCCAGCCGGGCCGCCAGGGCGACCGAGTCCTCGACCGTCCAGCCGCCCTCGGCCCAGTCGGTGGTCGAGATGCGCACGAAGAGGGGGAGCTCCTGCGGCCACTCGCCGCGAACCGCCGCCACCACCCGCTCGAGCAGGCGCGCCCGGTTCTCGAGTGGACCGCCGTACTCGTCCTGCCTCCGATTCGCGAGGGGTGAGAGGAACGAGCTGATCAGATAGCCGTGCGCGCCGTGGATCTCGGCCAGCCGGTAGCCGGCCTCGCGTGCGCGGCGCGCTCCCTGGGCGAACGAGTGGACGACCTCCTCGATCCCGTCGTGGCCGAGCTCGCGCGGTTCCTGGTACCCCTCGGCGAAGGGGAGCGGTGAAGGTCCCACTATCGGCGACCAGCCGCCCTGACCCGGCGGGACCGGGCCTCGCCCTTCCCACGGGCGGTAGGTGCTGGCCTTGCGGCCGGCATGGGCCAGCTGGATGCCCGCGACGGCTCCGGCTTCGGCGATGAGGCGGGCGAGCTTGCGGTGCGCGCCGATCTGCTCGTCCTTCCAGATCCCGAGGTCTTGCGGGCTTATGCGCCCGCGCGCCTCGACAGCGGTGGCCTCGGCGATGACGAGACCGGCTCCGCCCACTGCCCTGGATGCGAGGTGGATGAAGTGCCAGTCGTTGGGGAAGCCGTCCTCCGCCGAGTACTGGCACATGGGGGAGACGGCGATGCGGTTCCGGAGTTCGACGTCGCGGAGTCGAAGTGGTGAGAAGAGGTGGGGGTGCATGAGAGAGAGGTTATCCGCTGCGGCGCGGTTGCAGAGTCAAGCGGCAGAACTCCTCGACCGTCCGTTCGAGGAGGCGCAGCATCACCGGCTGTCGAGCTCGAACCACTCGGTCCGGCCGCAGTGACGAGGGGGAGCTCATGGCTTCAGGGTGAAGCGGCACGGTCCACGCCTTAAAAAGAGTTCAGGCGCACTAAGCGTACGTAAAGGTGTGCCTGCCAACATCCTCTTGCGGGCCGTGCATCGACCGAACGGACACGGACCAGGTTGGAGCATCCAGGCTCAGCGAGATCGCGGTCCGCAACCGAATCGCCGATCGCCGTCGAGGCGGCGTGAAGTACCACTTGGAGGTGCAGTATGCGGAAGTTCCTGTTTGTTCTCGTCGTTGCACTACTGCTGGGGGCGGCAGTCGCGGCCGAGTTGCCGAGGGATGGCGATATCGTCCTCACAGCGGAGGGGGAGGTCGTGGGTACCGGCGAGTTCGAGGACGGCAACCTCGAGCTCGAGCTGCTCACCGGCTTCGAAGGCACGGCTACCTTCACGGTCGTGGACGATGAGGGCAACGAGTACTCGTTCGACGTGCAGGTCGACAGTGAAGGGTCGGTCGTGCTCGACGGGACCTCCGAGGACCTCGAGGAGGTCGTCGAGGAGGATGGCGGCGAAGTGGTGATCACCTTCCGCGAGGAGCTCGAGACGGAGGGGAACATGGCGTTCGGTGCGGCTGTGCCCGATCACGTGGACCTGCCCGACGTTGCCCGTGAAGGGATGGAGCGGGCCAAGGAGAACCACGAGGAGGCCAAGGAGCGCTCCGGTGCCGGTGCCTCGGTCGAAGGCCGGGCCGAGGGCGAGGCCCACGGAGAAGCCGGGGGCGAAGAAGCCGAGGCGGAAGCCGAAGCCGACGTGTCGCTGGGAGTGGGCCTCGGCAAGGGCGAAGAGGACTGAGTCTCGGCGGTAGCCGACGGGAGTAGCAGTCGCTTCTCGCTCGAGTCCAGTCGAGCCGAAGAGGGGAGCCGGGAGGGGCCGAAGAGCGGCCCCTCCCCTTCGTCTGCTCCGGCCGCGCCGGTGGGCGCTCAGCCCACCGCCTCGAGACCCAGGGCCAGCCGGCCGGTGAAGCGATGCTGCTGCTTGGCGGGGAGCGGATGGAACTGGGCCGCGTGCAGGTCGCGGACCAGGCGCTCGAGGCCCACCCCCTGGAAGAAGCCGACGCCACCGGCGAGCTCCAGCGCCTTGCCGGCCACGGCCATCACCGAGCCGGTGCAGATCGTCTTCCGCACGAGCATCTCGCTCGCCAGCTCCTGAGTGGGTTCGAACCGGTAGTCGTTCGCCAGGGAGATCATCCCGTCGAGCGCCAGTCGTGCGACGGTGAGCTCGTTCTCGAGCTCGCCCGCCAGGTAGGCGAGCTCATCGCTCGCTCGCTTGTGCCGCGCCAGGCTCAGTGCGAGTTCGGCCGCCTGCTCGGCCACCCCAACGTAAACGGCCATGATCAGCGGCAAGGCCACGCCTGCGACCACTGCCCACACCGGGTGCCAGACGTCGGCGGGACGCGCGAGCACGACAGCCTCGTCGGGCACGAACACGCCGTCTAGGGCAACGGTGCGGGAGCCCGTGCCTCGCATTCCCAACGTGAACCAGTCGTTCTGCAACTCGATGCCCTCCGTCGAGAGCGGGAGCGAGAAGTGCAGGACCTGTGCGCCACGGGACGGGCCTTCGAGCCTCGCGCTGGTCACCAGCACGTCCCCGTACTCGCAACCGCTCGAGAACGCCTTGCGCGCGTTCACCCGGTAGCCGCCCTGCGCCTTCGTCATCTCTCCGCTGGAGCTGAGCCAGTCGCGGCCTCCGGTACTCACCAGTACCAGTTCTTCCTGCGCGACCTTGCGGAGCACCTTCTCTCCCGGCTGATCGCGCCGATACTTCCAGACGTTCGCGGCGATGAGGTGCATGTGCATCGAGGCAGTTAGGGCGGTCGATCCGCAGTAGCGAGCGAGCTGGCGCAGGACGCCGCACAGCTCCGAGTGCGATGCGCCTCCGCCTCCCAGCTCCGCCGGCACGCCGAAGGAGAAGAATCGCCGTTTCTTCAGATCCGTGAAGTTCTCCGCCACGAACCGGGCGTCCTTGTCGTGCGCGGCCGCCCGCTCGGCGAAGACCGGCCCCAGCTCCTCCAGCTGCTCCAGCCACCGCCCGTTCGGCACGGTCGGGATACCGCTCGCTGCCTCTGCATTCATAGAACCGCCTCCCTCGAACGGGCGTCGAGCCACCCGTTGTTTCGGATGTTGACGTCAGGCCGGGCGACCGTCCAGTTCAACGTCTGAACTTGCGACTCGCCCCGACCTCGCCTACTCTGTGCGGGTGGATGGATACGGGCAGTACTGCCCGGTGGCGCGGGCTATGGATGTGCTGGGGAGCCGCTGGACGCTACTCATCGTTCGCGACCTCCTCTGCTACGACATCCGCCGCTTCAACGAGCTCGCCAGGGGACTCCCCCGGATGTCGCGCGGTCTGCTCAGCGAGCGGTTGCGGCAGTTGCAGGAAGCCGGCATCATCGAGCGTCACGCCGGGAACGGCACACCTGCGGAGTACCGGCTCAGCAAGGCCGGCATGGAACTGCGCCCCGTCGTCGAAGCCCTCCTTCGGTGGGGTTCCAAGTGGACCTTCGAGGAGCCAACCTCGAACGAACTCGACCCGGTGCTGCTGATGTGGTGGATGCGCAGACGTACGAGGACCGAGGAGCTTCCCGACCAGAGGGTCGTCGCCCAGTTCGACTTCCGCCGGGTCGACGGCAGCTTCTGGCTGGTTCTCGACCGGAGCGATGTGTCGGTCTGTCTAAAGCGGCCCAAGTTCGACATCGACCTGTGGATCGAGGCCGACCTGAGCGTCTTCTACCAGGTCTGGCTGGGCAGGCTCGAGTTCGACGAGGCGGTCAGGCAAGGTGGTGTGGCGGTCAGATCCACGCCGGAGCTGGAACGCCGATTCTCCAGCTGGTTCAGGTGGAGTCCGGCCGTCGACCTGCTGGCGGTGACGGAGCACGATCCGACCAGCACGAGCGAGGCACTCTCCCGGCAGCAGCTCTAGGCTCGCGCGCTCACTACCTTCCGCGCCAGGTTGATGGTCGTGGCCAGGGCGTGGGCGTTGCCAAGTGCGATGTAGATGGGCGCCGTCTCACGCTTGCTGGGGATCACCACCAACCGCAGTTCGTCGACGACGTCGGCGCGAACGACCCGGTCGAGGTCCATCTCGGTAAGGCCGTCGTGGGAGCTGAACAGCAGTCTCGCGGTCGTCACGAGAAGCTTCCCTTGCGCCTCACGCACGAGTCCGCTTCCATCGTCGCGGGCTCTCAGTACGCTGCCGGCGCCAAGGAGGACCCTCTCGCCCAACGGCATCTGGATCCCGGTCGGGGCTTCCTCGCCCGAGAGGAACTCGAGATCGCCGGTCTTCGAGAAGCGGGCTGCGATCCCCTCTGCCCGGATACGGTCGCTTCTGATGAGCCTCAGGTCGGGCTCGATGTACTCGTCGAGCGCCTGGAGCAGCGACCGCTGGTAGCGGCGCCTCGCCAACGAGTTGTGGACGAGCGCCACGACTCCGTAGGCGGCGACCGGAACCGCCCAGTAGCGGCCGGTAGCAGCGAGGGCGATGCCCGTCACCATCGAAACCACGTCGAGGGGGAGGAGCCTGGGCGCGGCCAGATTCGGGGCGATCCTCGCCGCCACGCGCTGCTGCACGGTGGCGCCAGCCGATGCCAGCCGCTCCTTCTGCTCCTCGGCGACCTCCAGCGGATTACGCAGGTGCAGGCGGTCGTCGTTGGCTTTGCGGTTTGGCGACAGCCCCCTCGACGCCTCGCCTATGAGGAGCGCGAGCTCGTGCAGGCTTGTGCCCGGCAGCGAGTGTGCGACCGGGTCGACAGGTCGCCTCGCCGGTCGACGGTACGTCGTTCTCCTGCTCCCGGAGGACTTTCTGCTGGGTCGGGATCGTGTTGTCGCCAAAGGGGTCGCCTCCTGGCACGTCGGGTGGATCGTCCCGCGTCGCTCGCGGCGTCCGAGCCGAACGTACGTTCGAGAAGCGTAGCCGGGATGGCGAGGCTACGCGAAGAAAGACCTCTCACTCGTCCACTCTGAGGTATTCGAGTACGGTTCGTGGTTCGATCCGAGGCTGGCGGCGGGCCGGCGCCGCCACCAGGGGAGTCGACGTTGGGAGCTACCGGCTTAGACCCGACGCAGATCCCACCCAGGCGCCGCTCAAACCCCACGCAGATCCCGCTCGGCCTCGCTCAGACCCCACGCGGATCCCACTCGGGCCTCGCTCAGACCCGGCTCGGGCCAAACTTTGGCCCCGCTCAGGCAGCGGCTCCCTCGGTCGGCTCCGGTGTCCCGGCGCGGCCCAGGGTGAAGTAGAAGACCGCTCCCCCGTCGACCTCCCCCTTGGCCCAGATCTCGCCGTCGTGACGCTCGATGATCCGCTTCACCGTCGTTAGCCCGATGCCCGTGCCTTCGAACTGATTCGGTGAGTGCAGTCGCTGGAAGGGCCGGAACAGCTTCGCCGCGAACGCCATATCGAAGCCGGCGCCGTTGTCCCGAACGAAGAACACGTTCTCGCCCTCCCGTCGTTCGGCGCCGAACTCTATCCTCGGCTGCTCCTTGTGGACCGTGAACTTCCAGCTGTTGCTGAGCAGGTTCTCCATCACGATCTCGAGGAGCTGAGGATCGCCGGTGGCGACGAGGCCGGGCTGGATCACCGCCTGCACACTCCGTTCCGGGTGGCGTTCGCTCAACTCCCGCATCAGGCCGGCTGCCAGCTCGCTCAGGTCGACCCGCTCACGCTTCACCTCACTCTTGGCGATTCGGGACAGGTCGAGCAGGTCGTCGATGAGGTTGCCCATCCGACCGGCAGCACGTCTGATCCGCAGCAGGTAGTCGTTGGCAGAGGGGCCCAGCCGGGCGGCGTAGTCGTCGAGGAGCAGTTGGCTGAAGCCGTCGATGCCGCGCAGCGGCGCGCGAAGGTCGTGGGAGACCGAGTAGACGAACGACTCGAGCTCCTCCGTCGACTTCTCGAGTTGGGCGGTACGCAGCGCGACTCGCTGCTCGAGCTCGGTGTTCAGCTCCTTCAGCTCCAGCTGGGCACGGCGGCGTTCGACGAACTGGCCCACCTGAACGGCGGTCGACTTCATGAGGTTGAGGAGCGCAGGGTCCGGTTCGCGGATCTCGGGGCTGTAGAACTCCATCACGCCCACGAGTTCCGAAGACATCCGGATCGGGAAGGCGATAACCGCGTGAAGGCCCGCTTCCCTGGCGAAGGAGCGCCGGGGGAAGTTGTCGTCCAGGTCGAGGTCGGTTAGCCAGGTCGGCTGCTCATCGGCGGCTACCCGGCCGGGAACCCCTATGCCCGGCGCCATCGGCTTCGCCTGCGTCGCCCTCAGGAAGCTGTCGACGTCGAGGGCCTGGTCGCACCAGTAGCTCCTCGCGATCAGGTTGCCCTCTTCGTCCGGCCTCCAGAAGATCCCCACCTGCCAGTCGAGACAGTTGCAGATCGTGTGAAGGATATCTGCCGCCACCTGTTCGAGGTCGTCTCCGGTGGCCAGTATCCGCGCGATCGCGTACTGCGCCTCCCAACGTCGTTCGGTGCGCCTGCGCTCGCTCACGTCTCTGATTACGCCGGTGAAGATGTGACGCCCGTTCTCGATGGTCTCGCCGAAGCTCACCTCGAGCGGCACCTCGTGACCGTTGCGATGCAGGCCCTGCAGTTCCGTGCCACCCCAGTGCAGATGCTTCTCGCCGGTGGCCAGGTAGCGCTCGAGCGCCGCCTCATGGAGGTGGCGCAGGTAGTCGGGCATGAGCAAGGTCAGGTTCTTGCCTACGAGCCATCCAGGCTCGTAACCGAAGATCAGCTCGACCGACGGGTTGGCGAAGAGGATGGTGCTCTCTTCGTCGATGATCACGATCCCGTCATGGGCACTCAGTGCTACGACGCGGAAGAGGGCATCCTGAGAACCCGACTCGATGTAGCTGCGTTCTTCACCGGTGCTGCCCTGCATCCAAATCAAAATAACCTTCCTGGATGAGCCGGCGGTTCAGGTTCACCACAGACCCGGTGATGTCGTCACGCCCTCTGACCGACCCGTCACGCCCCGGTATCGTCCGGCATGAAGGTTCCTCTGTCCGTTCTCGACCTGGTGCCGGTGCCCGCGGGCAGTTCGGCCGGCAGGGCGTTCCGAAACAGCATCGAACTGGCGAAGCTGGCAGACGAGTTGGGCTACGTCCGCTACTGGGTAGCCGAGCACCACAACACCGAGAGCTTCGCGAGTTCGGCGACGGAGATAATCATTGGCCTCCTGGCCCGCGAGACCGACCGGATCCGCGTCGGTTCCGGCGGCATCATGCTGCCGAACCACTCGCCGCTTAAGGTCGCAGAGAACTTCCTGACGCTCGAGGCGCTCTATCCCGGGCGAATCGACCTCGGGCTGGGTCGCGCGCCGGGAACCGACCAGCTGACCGCGCTGGCCCTGCGCCGGTCTGCCGAACTGCTCGGTGCCGAGGACTTCCCGCAGCAGATCGAAGCGATCAGGGCGCACGCGGGGGAAGCCTCCTTCCCGGAAGGCCATCCACTGAACAAGGTCAAGGCGGGACCGGCCGGGGTGCCCTTGCCGCCGATTTGGCTGCTCGGTTCGAGCACCTTCGGGGCGCAGCTTGCGGCCAGGCTGGGCCGAGGCTACGCCTTCGCCTTCCACTTCAGCCCCGATCATGCGGTACCGGCCATGCGCCTCTACCGGGAGGGGTTCAGGCCGTCGGAGCATCTCGAGCAGCCTCACGCGATCCTCGGGGTCTCGGTCGTATGCGCTTCGACGGAGGAGCGGGCCGATGAACTAGCCCGCACCCACGACCTGCTGTGGCTGCGCATCAGGCGCGGCGAGCGGGGCCCGCTGCCCACTCCGGAAGAGGCTGCCGCCTATCGGTTCTCGGCAGAGGAACTGCAACTCGTGGAAGCGTCGCGGCGGATGCTGGTTTGGGGCTCACCGGAGCAGGTTCGCGAGCGGTTGCTCGAACTGGCGCGCGAGCTGCAGGCCAACGAGTTGATGATCACCTCGCACATCGCCTCGCACGAGGACCGTCTCGAGTCGTACCGGTTGCTGGCCCAGACGTTCGCCGGGGAGCCGGCCGACTGACGGGACCTCAGCCCGGTCCGCGGTCCCTGTCGATACGCAGCCGGTTGTGTACGTCACGAACGCCCGCGACCGACTCGGCAGCATCCTCTGCCAACCGCTTGGCCCGGCGGCTGTCGACCGTGCCCTCGAGGGTGACCTCGCCATCTTCGGCGGTCACCCTGATCCGCGTGGCGTCCACGTGGCCGTGGCGGGTGAGCCGCTCGCTCACGTCCTCCACGATCCGCTCGTTCGACCGCTGGTAGCCTTCCGGGCCGCGCCCCGCGTGGGGTCCGCCGGCGTAATCGGCGACGTCGTCGTCGAGCACCAGTCCTTCGCCCACCCGATGTAGATCGGAGTCGTAGTCGGAGGTGAAGTCGGGGCCGAAGCCGCGGCCGAACCCGCTGTAGCCGCGGTTGTAGAAGTCACCGGGGAAGTAGCCGCTGCGGTAGCGGCCGAAGTTGCGGTCGGCCGCCCGGCCGGAGCCGGCCCAGCCGTACCGGTAGCCAGGATCCCAGCCGCGCTCGTAATGGTCGTAGGGGTCTTCTCGGCGGCGCCTGCCGCGCTCGCGTTCGTCCATTCGACGGCGCCGTTCTGCCTCTTCGTCGCCGAACCAGGAGCGCATCTCGTCGCCGGCTCGATCGAAGGGGCCGCGATCGCGATCACGCACGTTCTGCCGGCGGTGCTCGCGCCGTTCCCTCTCGTAGCGCTCGCGGCGGTTGCGGTCGTCATCCCAAGCCATATCGGCTCCCCCTTCCTGCTGGCGGCCACGTGTGGCCCTCGGAGTCGGCCGGATCGGCCTCCCCCTCGTCTGCAAGCTAAAGCACCGGTTCCACAGGCTTCATCAAGCCAGCGCACACTATCCGACGATGGCGCCGCCGCGCTTCGTAGCCAGGAAGCGCCCGGGAGGCCGCAGGTGCCATCAGATAACTACCCTGGATCGCTCCAAGCTAACGCAATACTTGGGGACCCTACCCGACGACGTCGTCGCTGCGATCGCTTACGGGGTCAAGGTTGCGTTGGACCTGACTTGAGGCCGACAGCCAACGGACGAGTCGACCTGCTCACGCACCTGCACTGCTAGTTCTTTGCAAGCGTTCATGGGGGTCCAGGTCGTGTAACGCCTGTATAACGCCCCCCGCACGACGATGGCCCTCGTGCCCAAGCCGAAATCGATCCCCCGCCCGGTCCGGCTGCTCGGACGCTCGGCCCTCATCGCGATGCTCCTCTGCCTGCTGGCGAGCGCAGCTGCCCAGATGTTCGACGGCACCTTCTCTGCGATGGGCCGCTACGGGCTCGTGAAGCTCGTCCTCAAACAGGACGGCTCGAGCCTGAAGGGCGTGCTCAACGGCAACGACCTCACCTTCGAACTACAGGGGGAGGTTGCTGCCGACGACCCCGGCTTCGCCTTCGGGACGGTCCTGGTGCCGGAAGGCGATCAGTTCTTCGAGGCGTACACCGACGGCCAACACCTGGAGCTCTACATAATCGCCCCCCTGCCCGACGGCACGCCCGACCCGAACAACGTCTCGTTGCTGGAGTTCGACCTCGCCGGCTCCACGCCTACCACGGAGGCGGCCGTCCACTCTCCCTCGACCCCCTCTCCTCCCGCCCCGGCCGCGCCGAACCCCGAACCCCCCGCGGCCGGGGGCGGGAATCCCCTCGTTCGAGAAGCCGAGTTCTCGAACCCGCTCGCTTCGCCCGATCCCTACGTCGGGACCTGGTCCGACGGGCGCCTGCAGCTCGAGCTCGAGGCCCAAGGCGGAGGCTACGCCGGGTGGATCGAACTGGACGGGTCCCGTTTCCCCGTGAGGGCGGGAGCCTCTGCGGAGGGGCTGACGGGCAGCTTCGACGCCGCCGGCACCGAGTACCCCGTCTCGATCGAGCTCGCCGACGAAGCACTGATACTCGAATCGGGAGGAGCCAGCTACCGGCTGATGCCCACGAGCACAGGAGGAGCGACAGCGCCCGGCGTGCGGGCCGCGATCCCGGCCCAGCCAACCGACGCGATCGAGCCGGCAGATGATGTCATCGCGTCGGGCGCCTACGGTGAGTTGACCCGCGACGGCGCAATAGCGTTCGCCGAGGCCCTGCGCTTCGTCCTCGCCGAACTCGGCGAAACGCAAGCGCTGGCGGGGGTGAGTGACGCGCAGATAGTAGACGCCCTGGCGGGCGGCTTCCCCTCGCTCGATCCCGAGTCACAGCAGGCGCTGGCGGCTGCCCGGCAGATCTGGGAGCAGACGCGCCAGGGCTGGGCCTACTCCGACCCGGGCGCCCGCCAGGAGTTCGCCCTGGCGGTGCTGACCATCGCGTACGGCGAGCAGGCCGCACGCTCGGCCCTGGGGATCACCGGGGCCTCGAACGGCGGAGGGTCGACTTTGGGCATGCCCTCGCCCGACCCCTACCTCCAGGAGCAGACGAACAACGCCACCAGCTGCTGGGCGGCCGCCGGTTGTGAGGGTTACGACCCGATAGGGGACGAATTCACCTACGAGACGCCAGACGGCTATTAGGAGGAAACAAGTGCGCCAGCTTCTTCGCTCCCTGTCACTCGGCGGCTTCCTGCTGCTGGTCGCCTGCGGCACCGGACCCGGTGCGGGCTCACTCCTGGCGCCTCTGGCCGATCAGACCACGCTCGTCGACGAACCCCTGGTCGTGCCGTTGGGCATCGCCGGCGTCGACCTCGAGGCCGAGGCGTACGACCCCGACGACATCCTGCAGGTAGGTCCGGTCCTCGAGGAGGCTAACGGTCAGCTCGCCTTGCGCTTGATCCCTCGTTCGCTGGTCACCGGCGAGGCCCAGATTACGGTGAAGGAGAGGAACGGATCGGCCGGCGAGAGTTTCTTGTTCCGCGTCGTCCCGCCCTACCGCTCCGTGGCACAGGAGTTCGACCTGACCTGGGACCCCGGGGCCGATCAGCTGTTGAGTACCGTCGACCTCGATGGCGACACGCTGGCCATCGGTACGCCGTACAGCGCCAGTGAAGGGGTGGACGACTCCGGAGCGGTCTACGTCTACCGGTTCGGGGCTGGCGGTTGGGAGCTGGAGCAGAAGCTCTTCGCGGCCGACCTGCCCGAGGAGCACTCGTTCGGCGCCGCGGTGGACGTCTCCGGCGATCTGCTGATCGTGGGCGCCACCAGAGACCATGATGTCGCCTCCAACGCGGGGGCGGCCTACATCTTCGAACGGCAGGCCGATGGCTGGAAGCAGATAACCAAACTCCTGCCGCCAGCGGCTGCCGGAACCTACCAGGGGTTCGGTCGCGCGGTGGCGATAGCTGGCGACCTCGCCGTGGTGGGAGCGCCACGAGCAGACAGCGATGGTTTGACCGACAACGGACAGGTCCACGTCTACCGACGGTTGAACAGCATCAGCTGGGTGCCTCAGGCGATCCTGCACCCAAGCGACGCCATGAGCGAGGATCAGTTCGGAGATGGTGTGGCGACCGACGGGACGACGGTAGCGGCCGTCGTTCCTGGCGTGTTCGGCTTGTCTCACGGGAGGGCGCTGGGTGTCGCCTACCTCTTCGAGCCGGTCGCTGGAACCTGGCAGCAGATCGCCCGCCTGACCCCTATCGAGCCGCAGGCCGAGTCGTTCGGCGCCACTGTCCGAATCGAAGGCGACACGGTCGTGGTCGGCGCCCCGCACCGGAGCATCGTCGACCGCGATGGCGAGTTCCCCGGCGCGATCTACGTGTTCGAACGTAGCGGCGAGGAATTCAACAAGGTCACCAAGCTCGTCACCGGCAGCGAGGGCGCCGATTCACTGGGCGCTCGGTTGGCCCTGGCCGGCGATTACATCCTGGCCAGCATAGTGGAGGACGAGGAACCGTACCTGCACCTCTACAAGCGGCATCAGGGGAGGTGGGCGCTGGTGAATGCCATGGCGGCCGCCGATCTCGGTGCGTCGGAGGTCGGGTCGATAGACCTCTCCGCCGACCACGCGGTAGTCGCCGCCACCCTAGGCGACGGTCGCGCCTACCTCCACCTGCCCCGGTAGTTCGGCGGGCGGCCGTCGGGCCGCCGGGGTACCGGAGATGCGCTGGCCGGTTGTCCAGTATCCTCTGGGCAACCATGGCACGTGGCGTGAACCTGCTGGGGCGGGCGCAAGTCGGAGGACATCCGCTCCTCAGCGACAAGCGTGCCGCTCTGTTGGCCCACCTGGCCTACGTGGGGGAGTGGATCGGCCGGAGCCAGTTGGCCGGCCTCTTCTGGCCCGACATCCGTGAGTCTGAGGCGAGACGCAATCTGAGGCAGCTCCTGCTGCGGGCGCAGGCGCTCCCCTACGTCGAAGGCCTCGAGGTCGAACCCGAGCGCGTCCGCTGGGCCGCGGAGTCGGACGTCAAGGCTTTCCGGGATGCGGTAGTTGCCGGCGAGTGGGCGACAGCGCGGTGCGTCTACCGCGGCCCGTTGCTAGAGGGCCTCACTGTCCGTGGCGCCGGCGAGTTCGAGGAGTGGCTGGAACGTGAGCGGGAGGCCCTCCACCGCACCTACCGTCATGCCGTGATGCGGGAGGCGCGTCAGCACAGCGTGTCGGGCCGGTACGCCGAGGCGGTCGAACTGCTCGAACGCCTCCACGCCGAGGACGAACTGGCCGAGGACGTGCTGCAGGAGTACCTCCGCAACCTCCATCTGCTGGGCCGCAGGGAAACGGCGCTGGCGGTCTTCGAGAAGTTCCGCGGGCGGCTGGGCGAGGAGCTCGGCCTGGCGCCCCTCGAGGCGACGGCGTCACTCGCCAGTGCGATCAGGGGCGGAGGTCCCCCGGTGACGGTGAGCGAGGGCGGGCTGCGATCCTCCGAGACGGTCGAGCAGGAACCACCGCTGGTCGGCCGGTCGCGTGAACTGCAGGCCGTTCATCAGGCTGCCACCCCGTTCGTGCTCGTCAGAGGCGAGCCGGGCATCGGCAAGTCCCGCTTGCTTCGCGAGGCGTTGCCGCTCGCTGCCTGGCGTTACTGCCGCGAGGGTCTCCAGGGCACGCCCTATCAGCCGCTCGTCACGGTGCTCCGAGAGGCTGAGGGGCGGGTGGACGATGTGCTGACACTCCTCCTGACGGGGAGGGGCGCCGCCACCTCGGACCCGCAGATCGCCAAGGTGCGGCTGATGCAGGGGCTGGTGCGATTCGAGGCCCGAGCCTCGAACGTTGGGGTCGTCTACGACGATCTCCAGTGGGCGGACCCAGCCACGCTCGAGCTCCTGCTGCTGCTCGTCGAACAGGGCGTTCGGGTGTACGGCACCTGCCGGCGGGGGGAGGAATCTGAGGAACTGCTCTCCACCCTGGCCGTGCTCAGGCGCCGCGGCGAGAGCAGCGAGATAGAACTGGGCCCGCTGCCGCTGGAGGCACTCGCCGAACTCGTCGTGGGCACCGACTCCCCGCGTGCCCTGGCGGCGGCCGCCGGCGGCAATCCGATGTTCGCTCTCGAGCTGAAGCGAGCCGGTTGGACGGGCCCAGGGAGCGAGGAGGTTCCGCGCGCCATCACCGAAGTGATCGATGCCCGGATCAGTCGACTCTCCACCCACGCTCGCCGGGTCGTTCAGGCCGCGGCCGTTCTGGGCGGCGGCTTCGGTGTCGAATCGCTCGCTCGCGTCTGCGAGTTGCCCCACTGGGACGCGCTCGAGGCCTACGAGGAGGCCGAGCAGGCGGGCGTGCTGGAAGAGGGGACGTTCCACCACGATCTCATCCGGCAGACCGTCTACCAGGGGCTCTCGGCGCAGAAACGGCGGCTGCTGCACGGCCGCGCGGCCGCGTTCGCCAGCGAGAAGGCCGAGCCTCAGGAGGTCGCTGAACACTGGTACCGGGCGGGCGAGCACGAGCGAGCAGCCGAGAAGTGGCTGGCCGCGGCCGTGCGGTTGAGGAGCCGGGGTCTGCATCACAGTGCGGTCCCGACCCTCCGCCGGGCGTCCCAGCTGTTGCCGGCCGGCCGCCTGCGCCTGAACCTGGAGGTCGAGCTGGCCCGACTGCTGGTCGAAGCGTCGCTGCTGGAGGAGGCCTCGGAGGTGATCCAGCCGCTCCTGGCCGCGACCCTGCCGCCGCCCGCGAAGTTGTCTCTCCTGGTGAGTGAAGCGCTCAGGCGCATCTACGTTGGCGGTCAGCTCGATGCGGCTGCCCAGCTGCTGGATCAGGCCCAGGCGCTAGAACGAGAGGTAGCCGACCGGGCCCAGAGCTTCAGGCTCTGGCGCGTCAGAACCTCGGCACTCTACTTCCGCGGCCGCTACCAGGCGGGGCTGGAGGCGGCGCAGGAGGCGTTGGCGACTTGGCAGGGCAGCGAAGACGGCGAGGAGCTCTTCTTCGCCCACTACCAGCTCGCCCTCTTCCTCGACGCCCTCGGGCGTCATCGGGAGGCGCTGCCGCACCATCTCGAGGCGCTCGCCCTCTCGCGCCGGCTGGAGGCCGAGCACCTCGAGGTCGAGTCGGCCACCTCGCTGCTCGTCTGCTTCCGGCGTTTGGGCGAGCCCGAACGAGGAGTAGCCGTTGCCGAGGAGGCGCTGGCGAAGGCGGGCTACCTGGCCAGCGACTGGCTGCGCAACAACCTGGCCGATGCCTACCTCGCACTGGGCCGCGCCGAAGACGCCGTTAGGCTCTCCCGCGAGATCATCGAGCGGGGCGACCCCAACTTCAGCGCCATCTGTTGGGCCCGGTTGGGGGAGATCGCCCTGCTTGGCGGAGGGAAGCCGGAGCCGGAGTTCGACCTGGCCCTGCAGCACCTGCACGACTGTGACGTGCCGGCGGTGCAGGTGCTGGCGCTCATCCCGCTGCTGAACCATGCATCCGGCGCAGAGTTGAGCCGTGCGTTGGACGCCGCCTCGCGTGTGCGCATCGGAGCCGCACCGGTCCACGTCGAGGAGCGCTTCGGGGCAGCGCTGACCGCAGCGCGCGAACGGGCATCGCGAGGCGAGGGAGTGAGGCAGGCGTAGCCGGCAGCGGGTCCGCGAGCAGGCGTAGTTGGTGAATGCCGACCCGCATGAAGGAGCATGACGCCTAGCCGCTCCCCTCCTCGACCCGCCGGCCCTCCTGCTTCCAACGCTGGAAGCCGCCGTCCATGTGGGCGACTCGGCCGAAGCCCAGCGACCGCATCATGTCGGCCGCAAGCGCCGAGCGCCCACCCGATGCGCAGTGGAGGATTATCCGCCTCTCGGGGTCGAGATCCTCCTTGTGATAAGGGCTGGCGGGGTCGGCCCAGAACTCGAGCATGCCCCTGGGGTAGTGGCTGGCGCCGGGGATGGCGCCGCTGCGGTCGATCTCGTCCCGCTCCCGGATGTCCACGAGGAGGGCTCCCTGCTTCAGCTCCTCTTCGACCTGCTCGGGGGAGAGATTCTCGATCCGCGAGCGGGCCTCGCTCACCATCTCCTTGACGGAACTCGCCGCCGGTCTTCCGTTGGTCATCTCTACCTCACTCGATCCGCCGACCAGACGTCGCCTGGTCCGGGTGAACTCGCCTTCCAACCATTCCTGCGCCGATATCCGGTCGGTTCCTCGTACCGAAAGCGAACGGTTAACGCCAAGCCGAAGTGCGCTGACTGTGCGTGAGCGGAGGTCCTTTGGCCAGACTGCCCTCCCGAACTTCTTGGAATTGGCCGGATTATGGGGCAAGGTCGGGCGAAAGTCAACGAGGGTCGAGTCGATCCTGCCCGTGCCGGTTCGACCCCGGCCCAGGACGTTCGAGCGGCTCGCAACCGGTTGGTTGGCGAGCCTGCCGGTCCCGATCCCGAGCCGTCGTAGGGTTGTGGTCGGGAGGTCGATGGAGATAGGCATCCAACCGGTCGTATACGAAACGCACATGCACACGCCCCTCTGCCGCCACGCCGAAGGGGAGCCGCACGAGTACGCAGAGGTCGGTCGTCAACGCGGACTCAAGGGGATCACCGTCACCTGCCACAACCCTCTGCCCGACGGGATCAACTCGGGCACCCGCATGTACCCGCACCAGTTCGAGGAGTACCTCGACCTGGTCGCCCGGACCCGCAGCCGACTGGAAGGTGAAGTCGATGTTCTACTGGGGCTCGAGGCCGACTTCCTGCCCGGACTCGAGGCGTGGGTCGAGCGGCAGCTGAACTCGGCCGGGTTCCACTACGTCCTGGGTTCAGTCCACCCGCAGCTCGAGGAGTACTGGGAGCGCTACTGGACAGACGACCCGTTCGCCTACCAGCTCATCTACTTCGAGAACCTCGCCCTGGCCGCCGAATCGGGCCTCTACGACTGCCTTTCGCATCCCGACCTGGTCAAGAACATCACCCCGGACGCGTGGGATTACGACCGTGTGGAGTCGGACGTTCTCCGCTCTCTCGACCGCATCGCTCGGACCGGGATCGCGATGGAGCTGAACACCTCTGGTCTGAACAAGAAGATCAGGGAGATGAACCCGAACCAGCGGATGTTGCGGGCGATGAGGGAGCGAGAGATCCCCGTTGTGGTGGGGGCCGACGCTCACACGCCGGCTCGTGTCGCCGACCGTTACCTGGACGCCTACGACCTGCTCGAGCAAGCGGGCTACAGCGAGGTGAGCTACTTCCTCGACCGGGAGCGACAGACTCTCCCGATCGATGTGGCTCGGAGGAGCCTGGAGGAAGCGCAGTTTACGACTGCGGCGGATTAGAGCTGTTCGCGAGGCTCGACTCGATGACTAGGTAGTCACCGCCGTCGAGGAAAGCGCGCGCTCGAGGTCCGCCAGGAGATCGTCCGGGTCCTCGATGCCTATCGAGAGGCGGACCAGGCCGGGCGTCACTCCGTGCCGTTCGAGCAGCTCCGGGCCCAGCAGCTGATGGGTGGTCGTGCCGGGATGCGTTGCCAGGGAGGCGACGTCGCCCAGCGATACGGCCTGGGTGAAGAGCTCGAGGTTGTCGAGGAAGGCTCGCGCCGCCTCTCTGCCCCCGGCCACTTCTATCGAGACCATCCCGCCGTAGCCGTTCATCTGCCTGCTCGCGACCGCGTGTCCGGGATCTTCCGGAAGCCCCGGGTAGTAGACCTTCTCCACCGCCGGGTTCTCCTGCAACGCCCGTGCGATCGTCAGGGCGTTCTCGCAGTGGCGCTGCATCCGCAGCGGCAGGGTCTTGAGGCCGCGCATGAACAGGTAGGCCTCGAGCGGGCCGAGGACACCGCCCAGGTGCCTCAGCCCCTCCATCCGCACCTGGTGCATGAGTTCGGCCGACCCCACCGCCACTCCGCCGATGGCGTCGCCGTGGCCGCCCAGGTACTTGGTGGCCGAGTGGAGGACGACGTCGGCTCCGAACTCGAGCGGGCGCGTGATGTAGGGGGTGCAGAAGGTGTTGTCGACGACCGTCAGTACCCCGTGCTCCTTGGCGGTGGCCGAGACAGCGCCGAGGTCCCGCACTCTCAGCGTCGGGTTGGTGGGAGTCTCGAGGTAGAGGAGGGCCGGCCGCTCGGCGAGGACTTCGGGCAACTCCTCCTCGTCGACGATCACCACATCGACGCCGAAGCGGCTGAGGATGTCGAGGTAAAGTCCCTCGGTTCCGCCGTAGAGCGGACCCAGGAGGAGGACTCGTGAGCCGGGTTCGAGCAGGGTGATCGCCAGGGCGCTCACCGCTGCCATGCCGCTCGAGAAGGCGACCGCGTCCTGTGCCCCCTCCAGGTCGGCGACGGCCAACTCGAACGCGCGAGTGGTCGGGTTGCCGATTCGGCTGTAGACGTAGCCGTCCTCCTCTCCTGCGAAGAGGCGCTCGCCGCGGTCGAACGAACCGTAGGCGAAGGTGGACGTCTGGTAGAGGGGAGTGATGTGAGCTCCGGACCGGCTTCGGGCTCATCGTCGCAATCGGTGCGCAGAACGTGTTCGTGTTGCGCCAGGGGTTGGCGCGTCGCCATGCGTTGGCCGTGGCGATCACGGCGACCCTCTGCGACGTCGCCCTGATCAGCTCGGGTGTGGCGGGAATAGGGAGCCTCATCGCGGGCACCCCCTGGCTGGCGGAGACCGCGGCGGTCGGAGGCGCCCTCTTCCTCATCGCCTACGGGATTCTGGCGCTCCGCCGAGCGTTGCGGCCCCTGCCGCCAGAACCGTCCCCGGAATCGGCCGCGCTCCCGACCGCCCGCGCAGCCGTCGGAGCGACACTGGCGGTGTCGCTCCTCAACCCGCACGTCTACCTCGACACCGTGGTCCTGCTGGGCGGGATCGGGAGTCAGCTCCCCCCCGGAGAGCGGGGCCTGTTCACGTTAGGGGCGGTGCTCGCCTCCACCCTCTGGTTCTTCGGACTGGCGCTCGGGGCCAGGGCCCTCGCGCCACTCTTCAGCCGGCCGCTCGCGATTCGACTCGTCGACGGCTTCGTCGCGCTCGTGATGTTCGGTGTGGCGGTGGCCCTGCTCGCGGGCCTGGGCCAGTAGTCACCGCAATCAAAGAGAAAGGCCGGCGCCCCCGTGCCGGCCTTCCCTCTTTACGGTGGTTCCGCTGCCCCCGTGGAAAGAAGGATACGCCCGGCGGAGCACAGTGCAAAGATGTGGGGGTCACTCCGGAGAGTGACATCTGCATCATCGCAGATGCATCTATTCAGCTGCGCAGGTAGGAGGCTCCGTTCACGTCGATGATCGTCCCCGTGGTGAACTCGGCGCCTTCCGACGCGAGGAAGAGGATAGCGTGGGCGACCTCCTCGGGGCGGGCGACCCTGCCCAACGGGCTCTGCGCGCGGATGGCGTCCCCGGCCGGGCCGGCGAGACGGTCGGCGGCCATGTCGGTCTCCACGAAACCGGGGGCGACCACCCCTACGAAAATCCGGTGTGGCGCGAGGCGTTGGGCGAGAGATTGGCTCAGGGCGTTGAGTCCGGCCTTGCTGGCGCCGTAGGCGGGCTGGTCGGGCTCTCCGCGGAAAGCGCCGCGGGAGGAGACGTTGACGATGCGGCCGCCCCCGTTCGTGATCATGCTCTGGGCGGCGCAGTAGCACACGTTCGCCGCCCCGATGAGGTTCACGGCGAGGATCCTCTGCCATGCTGACTGCCAAGATCCGTAGTCGACCTCGTCGGGACGGTGATGGCCGCCGATCCCGGCGCTGTTGACGACCACGTCCAGCCCTCCCATGAGTTCCGCCGCGCTCTCCACCGCTTCCCTCGCCTGCGTCGGATCGGCGATGTCCTTTCGGATCAGCAGGTGATCACCGGCTGGCAGAGAGGCGAGAGTCGCGTTTGCCGCTTCTTCGTCCGAGCGGTAGACGAGGGCTACGGTTGCACCGCGGGCGGTGAAAGCGAGGGCAGATGCGCGGCCGATCCCGCGCGTACCGCCGGTTATCACTACTCGCTTGCCGGAGAAATCCATGTCGGGTCCCCTTCTCGGGGAGGAGGATAACCCGGGGCAAAGAGGAGTGCCGGGCGGGGGCGCGCGCCAGGAGCGCACGACCGGTCCCGTTCGCTGCTCAGCCGAAGCGTGCTTCGCGTCTCACTAGGGCGTCGAGTTCATCCCCGGCGCCGGCCAGTTCCCGGGCGGCCCAGGCATGAGCGCCGATGAAGCCGAGTTCGACCAGGGCGTCGGCGAGGTAGATGGGCGAGATGCGTCCGCGGAGGGCGGTCGGCACTTCGACCGCCACGAACCCGACGGCGGCCAGCCGGGCGACGGTGCGCAGGTCGCGCGGAAGGTGACCTTTGCGCCCCGCCTGCAAGAGCCCTCCACCGATCGCGGCGGCAAGGGCCCCGACCGTACGGACCAGCCACTTGTCCGTCTTGCGGCCGGTGACCCGCTCGAAGCTCGTAATATGGGCTAGCGGCCAGAGGCCAGTTAGCAGGTAGTAGCCGCCCTGGACTAGCGGAAGTGCGCGGGCGACGACTTCCGCCCGGTCGCCGGCAAGCCACGACGGGGTAAGCACCTTCCGCGCCTCCTCCTCACTGGCCATGCCGAACAGATCGGGGTCGCCGTCGCCGCTCAGCTCCTCTCGCCCGCGTCGATACCTCCGCAGTCGCAGATCGCTTCTCATGCTGCCTCCCTTCGTCGGCGCATCTGAGCGGAAGTGTGACAGGAACACCTGGACGCGTCTTCGGCCTGGCTTTCTGAGTCGTGTCGGCTCGGCTCACTCGAGCCAAAAGAGAAAGGCCGGCGCCCCCGTGCCGGCCTTCGCTCTATCGGTGGTTCCGCTGCCCCCGTGGAAAGAAGGATACGCGGGCCGGGGAGCGGTGCAAAGAGATGGGTGTGAGTCGTCGATGGTGACAGGTGCAATCGGAGCCCTTCTCATCATCCTTCCACTGTTCCTCGGTGCAAGATCCACGACCCTGACGGTTCGCTGATGCCTCGGCTCTTGAGCAGCGGGTGGCTTCCGAGTGCGGGGCGTCCGCGGCGGCCACCGGACCCTCGCCGGGTTGGGTCGGCCGACGACTCTGTGCGCCCCACTGCTCCCGGCCGGAGGCTTTCGGTAGCCGCCGAGTTACGTTCCGAGCTGGATATCCCTCATGGTCACTCGCGTTAGTAAAGATTCGGGTCCCAAGTTTTACTTAGCTCTCGGCTAACGAAAGTTACTTTGCTTAGCCGATCACTAAGAAAGAATGAGGATCGAAATTTGTCTTAGCGCCTTTTGGTGCCGCGCTCTAGTCCTGTGCCGCATCCACGAACCTTACATGTCCGCTCACCAGCCTGATCTCCTCCGGTGTCCGGCAGATCGTGTCGAAGAGGGCGTCGCTGGCGACGAGGATCGCGGCCGCCTGAGCGCGAGACGTAGCGACGTTGAAGCGCTCGATGCTGAAGAGGAAGCCCAGGCCGCGGGGTGCGAGGTCAGCCGATGAGACGCCCATCGAGTAGATGACCACCGGGGCTTCCTGGCCCTGGAAGCGGTCGACCGTACCGACTCGGACGCCTGGAGGAACTGCCTCGGCCAAGGCATCTACGTGGCGATTGTAGGGGGCGACCACCAGGATGTCCTTCGGTTCGAGCGGCCGCGATTCGCCCTTCGAGTCGCGGAACCTCGCATTCGGTTGGAGCAGCCGCCCTATCACGCCTGACACCACCTCCACCTCTTCGGCCGAGGTGAGCGAGTTTCCCTCGTGCTCTACGGGCAGGTAGTAGAGCCCGGCACCGTCGAAACCTGAGGTAGCGATGAGCGCTATCCGCTCGTTCCCCTCCGCGGGCCGGAGGCGTCCTTCGTAGGCGAGTTCCGAGGTGAAGCGGGCGATCGCCGGCGCCAGCCGGAAGGTTCGGTCGAGGAAAAGGCCCTGACCTGGCTGGATGGTCTTGTCATCGCCCAGCATGTGACGAAGCACGGCTACGTCTGCCCCCGGAGGGTGGGTCGCCTGGATGGGCTGCTCGAGCTGTTGCGGGTCGCCTAGCAGCAACACGTTCTGGCAGGCGCTAGAGACCGAGAGAGCGTGAGCGAGGCTCAGCTGCCCGGCTTCATCGATGATGAGCAGATCCACCGAGTCGCGGAACTCCTCCTTGCTCCAGAGCCAGGCGGTGCCGCCCACGACAACCGGCTCTCCCGAGCCCAACAACCGCTCGACTTCGGGATAACCATTTACGGGCGTTACCCCATCCGGCAGCTGGTCGTCGCCGCTGCTGACCTTCTGGAATACCGGCAGGTCGTGAATGCCCATATCCGCAGCCTCCTCCACCGCTTTGCCGAGGAGGTTCGAGATCACCCTGTTCGATACGGCCGTTACGCCCACTCGCTTCCCCTGAGACAGCTGATCGATGATCATGTGGGCGCCGGTATAGCTCTTGCCCGAACCAGGCGGCCCCTGTACCGGCAGAACTCCACCTTCCAGGCCCCGGGTCATCCGCAACGCGGCGGCTAGCGTCGACTCTCCGGGCAGACGCCTGGCCTCTGGTTCCGGAGCCAACCCGCGGCCGGCGATCCTCAGCAGGATGTCGCGTGCTGCTCGGAAGCGTCCGGCTGCGTCGAGCCCACGCTCGCTGATGTCGTGCGCGAGTTCGATTCGGGCCGCGGTGATGTTCGTCTTCGGAATGTGACTCCAGAGGAAGGCGTGGGTCGGGTGGATGTCGGCCGTCGACACCTTCTTCTGCACATCGAGGGTGTGGGCTCGTACGTCCCATGCCACCACCTCGCCGATCCGCTCGACCCGCCCGTCCACCCAGGCGTGGAGGATGTCCTTCGACCGCGGATCGAGCTCCTGTGATGGGTAACGGTAACGCTGGACGGGCTTGCGCGCCTCCCCACCCACGACCCCGACGAATTCGAGCCCCACGATCCCCTTGCTGGCGATGGCCAGCGATTCGGGCTCCATCTCCATGAGCGCGAACTTCTCCCAGTAGTCGACGTTGTCTTCGCGGCGCTCGAAGTCGATGAGGTCGGCCAGCAGCGCCTGCGCAGCGTGCTCGTCGGTCCAGTCGGCTTCGTCCTCGGGCAGTCCGTTCCGGAGCCGTTCGATCGCCTGCTCAGCGGCGTTCCTCTCCCTCTCGACCTTCTCGCTCGGTTGGCTGTCGCCCGGCTCTGGGCGGGGGACGCCCTCTCCGCGTGAGACCAGCAGCGAGCGCTGCCCCTCGAGCCACTCGCGCAGCGCCAGGGTCGAAGCCACGTCATCCCGGTTGTAGACCCGCACAATCTCGAACGACTCGTCGGGCACTTCCTGGATCTCCCCCAGCATCAGACCGTGCTCGACGGCTCGCTTGTGCCTGCCAACACCACGAAGGTCGGCGTCTCGGAGGTAGCCGTGGACTCCCTCCAGGTCCTTGAGCGAGTAGCCTTCGGCGCCTACGCGGGCTCCCTGCCGGGTGATCGTCGAGAGGTCGACGAAGACGCCGGCACGCAACAACGCATCGAACTCCCGGGCCTTGCTGCTGAGCGTATTGACGAGCCTCGCCAGGGCCGACCTCTCGTAGTGTCCGTAGTGATAGACGTGCATCTGCGGGTGGTCCTGCCAGCGCGTGACGACCAGGTCCATGAAGGCCTCGAAGACGATCCGCTCGGTCCGCTTCTCCAGCGCCCAGCGGTGGGAGTACCCCCCTCTGGCGTCGCTCCAACCCCACAGGTACTCGATGCCGCCCGTGCCGAAGAACGGATTGCCCTCCAGGTCGAAGAACAGGTCGAACTCGGAGGGTTCGGGAAGCAGGGTGAGTCCACGCTCCGCTTCGACGGGAAGCAGTTCGTGGGCCGTCTGCCCGCTAGCGCGCGAGGCGACCTGGAGCCGCGCCTGGTGGGCGGCAGCTCGGTAGGTCGCCGAGCTGCCGAAGTCCGGCCGGAAGCCGAGTTCATGCTCGAGCCCGGCCAGAGATGCGACGGTTCTGATCTCCCGTCGTTCCAACTCGTTTCGGTGAGCCCGGCCAAGGTTGGCGACGAGCACCAGGCTGTCCTCCTGGCGCCAGGTCCGGTCGCAGTGACGCCACCAGGAGCACACCTGGCAATGGTCGACCGGTTCGGCTCGGGTGCTCGCCTTGTCGTTGCGCCCGTCCGCGATGAAAGATTCGAAATGGTCCCGCAACCGCTTCACGTAGGCGGCCGAATCGCTCACCCGGTAACGCTCCTCGTGGAACGGTTCCTCCGCGGTCCGACCCGGCGATACGACGGTGAGGAACTCGGGACGTTCGCCTTGAAGCTCCTCGAGCCAGAGCGCGTAGAGAGTGAGCTGGACGATCGCCTCGGCCTTGGTGGTCTTGGCGAGTTTGGTATCGACGGGCTCGTACGACCAGTCGCCCAGTCCGCTCGGCTTCTCCACCCTCCTGAGGAGGTCGGCGATGCCGCGCCAGTGACCGGCCTCGGTCTCGCTCCGCAGAGGCGCCTGCACGATGATCTCGTCGCCTCGTTCCATCGCGGCAAGCGTCTTCTGGAGTTGACCGGCGTCGTGGGCGGGCCCACCGACTTCGACTGTTCGCTTGCCCTGTTGGCGCAGGCTATCGATATAGGCTTGCTCGTGGCGCCGGCCAAGTTCGGCAAGCGCCTTCGCGTCGGGATCGAGTTCCGGTGTGGCGGGCGCGCGATCCTCTGCCAGGAGCAGCTCGAGGAGGCTGGCGTGGCGGCAGGCGGAGAAAATGGTCAGGTCTGTTGGGGAGAAGCTGAAGCTGCCGTCGCTGTTACGCCTCACGTTGCTCGCCCTCGTCTCGGTTTACATCTCGAAGCGGTGGTTACTTCTCAGAGTATCGCCCGAGTTGGGAAACAAGCGTCGCAGGAAGTTTGTGGGGCAGCTTCAGCAGGTGGGCCATGTCAGGAGAGTCTTGGAGCAAACCAAACTCGGAGCGTAGGTGTAACTATCCGTGCTGGCGCGCCCACTGAACGGATGTTCCTCCGGGTGCACCCATCGAACGTGGCGGCATACGCTTCCAAGGGGCAAGAACGAACGTGGCGAGCGACCCCCGGGCCGCTAAGGAACGTCCGGCCCGCAATCATTCCGGCAGATGAACACCTCCATCCGGCTCCTCCAGGAGCGGTAATGAGCTTCGAGTCGTGACGCTATTGGCAGGAGTTCGGCTGACTAACATCTCTTCGCCGCTCATCAACTGCGGAACGGGTCTACGATCGTCAACTTCTCGATCCTCTGCCCGTGCTGTAGGTCCTCCGTGAGTAACCTCCTGCAACCGAACTCGAGGGCAGCAGCGACGATCAGAGAGTCGTAGAAGGAGTAGGAGTACTTCGCCTTCAGTTGTAGAGAACGCCGGAACAGCTCGTGGCTGGGCGCGATGTGCCAAAGCGGCGCCAGCACGTGATCGAAGAAGAGTCTGGCGTCTTTCGTTGTCACGGGGACCGAGAGTTTCCGCGTGATGACGTTCAACACCTCGTGGACGACCTGATGGCTGATTACGCAGGAGCCAGATTCGACCGCCGCCTCTACCAGCGCCGTAGCAGTTTCCCTTTTTGTCCGGTCCGTCTCGTCGAATAGGTAGACGAATATGTTCGAGTCGATGAAGTCAACGCTCATTCATCTCGTCTCGTGTGAAGTGCTGTCCGCCGGTTCTCGCGTACGTCCTGATCTGTTCGATCACCTGGACTGCCTCGCTTGCCCGTTGTTCGTTCCGCGCGTACTGCTCCAGCCACCGCCGAAACTCTTCATTCAACGTAGTCCTGTTCGCTCGCGCCCTTTCACGAGCAAGCGCTATCGTCCGCTCGTCTGCACTGAGAGTGATATTCCTCATCAAGGCCCTCCAGCGCCTAGTTCAGTGTACACGAAGCTCGTGTCCGATTGTGGGCAAGCAAGTGCCAGCTCCCGGGGCGACCGAAACTCCGGCCGCTTCGACTCGTAATCGCAGCTCCAGGGGAAGAGCAAGCAGATATTCAGCTCTTCATAGTGCTCATTTTCGCCTGCGGTTATCCTGCGAAACGCTTGCGGCAGGGGATGGAGAACAGTGTCTAGGCTGGAGAGGCTCGCTCCCTCGGCATGAGCAGGAACTTGAACAGGGCGCAGCGCCTTCAGGAGCTGAAGGTGATGCTCGAATCGCGCCCTCGCGGCGCCGCCGAGCTCGCCAGGCAGTTCGGAGTTTCACGCCGGACCATGGAGCGCGACCTGCGCGATCTCGTCGAGCACGGGGACGCCAAGGAGGGGGATCACCGTTACTGGGTTCCTCGGCCCCCGACCGACCTTAACGAGGTCGAAGCTCTTGCCGTCCATAGCGCCACCCGGCTGCTGGTGCATACCCGCGTTGGCGAGCGGCACTACCGGAGCGCCCTGGAGAAGCTGTCGAAGCGGTTGCCTGAACCGGCGCGTTCCGAGCTGCTCAAGAGCGTCGACAAGCTGGGGCCCAGCGGCGACGACCGGGTGCTGGATCAGGTCGCCCAAGCCTGGTTCAACGGGAAGGTCCTGCGCTGCGAGTACCGGTCCAGCAAGGGAACCAACTGGCACCGCCACGAGTACGAGATCTACTTCTTCGAACTGAACCGCCGCAATCTGCAACCGTACGTCGTCGCCTTCGAACGGTCGTACTTCCGAGAGGTCAGGGTGTTCAAGCTCGCCAGGATGCGTAACGTCCAAGTGCTGGACGACGAGGACTACGTCGTGCCTAACGACTTCGAGCCCCAGAGATTCCTCTCGGGGACCTGGGGCATCGTCGTGGGTGACCCGGTCGAGGTGCGTCTGCGGGTCGATCCCTCGGTCGCCTCCTGGTTCCGCGAGCTGCGCGAGGACGACGAGAACGTCTCGGTAGTGGGGGAGTTCGAAGATGGCGGGCTCGAAGCGGTAGTCCGCGGACGGCTGGCCGAGGGCGGCGACGTACACGAGCTCTTGCCCTTCCTCCTCAGCTGGGGGCAGACCATCGAGGTACTCGAGCCTGAGACCGTCCGCCGGAAGGTCGCGAGTGAGCTGGAGAGCGCCGCCGCCCGCTACCGATGAAGTTGCGACACTACCTGTCGCACCCTCTGCCTAGGCTTCCTCTCCGAGGCGACGGCACATCCGTCGGGAGAGGGGCCGAGATGAAGTCGAACGAGGTAGCAGCGAGATGAGGTTCCTGCACACAGCCGACTGGCACCTGGGCAAGAGGCTGCACGACTTCCCGCTCCACGAGGTCCAGCGGGAGGCCGTCGGCCGGATCATCGAGTTGGTCGGGGAGGAGAAGCCCGACGCCGTCGTCCTGGCCGGAGACGTGTTCGACACCTACATCCCGCAACTCTCTGCCCTCGAGCTCTGGGAGTTCGCCGTTGACGGCATCGTCGGTGACCTCGGCGTTCCGATGGTGGTGATCCCCGGCAACCACGACCATCCGGAGCGGCTCGCGGTGCACTCCAACCTCGCGAGAAGGGCCGGGCTGCACATCATCAAGGGCCTCCGCGACGCCCTGTGCCCGGTGGTGGTCGAGGGCGTGCCCATCTACGGCGTGCCGTACCACAAGCCGGTGCACGTGAACAGCGCATGGCGTGAGGACGAGCCCGCGATCGCGGACTTCGACTATCAGGCCGCGATGACTTACGTGCTGGAGAGGGTGAGGGCGCACGTCGACGAGGGACCGGCGGTTCTGTCGGCCCACGCCTTCGTCGCCGGGGCCGGCAACGAGGGGGAGGCCGAGGACCCGATCCAGGTAGGCGGCGCGGGAGCGGTGGGGCCGAACTGCTTCCAAGGGTTCAGCTATGTGGCGCTGGGGCATATCCACGGCTGCCGGAAGGTAGGGGATGAGGCCCAGGTGCACTACTGCGGCAGTCCCGTGAAGTACTCGTTCGACGAGGCCGGCCACCAGAAGAGCGTGACGATGGTCGAGATCGACGAGTCGGGCCGGGCGACGACGGAGCGGCTGCCCATCGAGGTTTCACGCGATGTCCGCGTGATCGAAGGAGAGTCGTTCGATGCCGTGATTTCGGCGGCCGCGCTGGTGCCCGAGGAGCGGCGCGACGACTACCTGCTCGTGAAGGTCACCGACCGCGAACCTATCGACCAGGCCCTGGCCCGGTTGCGCGAGTGGTACCCGAACTCGCTGCTGGAACAGCCGTCGATCGAGGTGCGCGGCCGGGCGCCCAGCCTGGAGGGCGACTACAGGACGCTTAGCGTCGAGGACGCGTTCGAGCAGTTCTACCGCCACGTCTTCGGGGAGGAGATCAGTGGCGTCGAGAGGGAGTTGATGCTCGAGACCTTGCACGTGGCGGGGAACGGGGATCGGTACTCCGGCGAGGGGTTCGACGACGAGGGCGCTGAGGAGTTGGGCGCAGAAGGGTTGGGCTCCGAGGAGTTGGGCGCCGAGTCGAGGGACGGTGATGAGGCCGGCGCCGAGGAGTCAGCCGACGAGTTCGGTGACGAGGAGTTCGGCGAGAGCCGGCAGCGATCCGAGGACCGTGAGCCCGCAGAGGTGCTCGCGTGGGCGGAACGAGCGTCCGACGGGGACCTCTCCGGATGAGGCCGATCCGCCTCGAGCTGCACAACTTCGGCCCCTACCTGGGCGAGCACGTTATCGACTTCGAGACCCTAGGCCGTCACGGTCTCTTCCTGATCCACGGACCGACCGGTGCCGGCAAGAGCTGTATCCTCGACGGCTTGTGCTTCGCTCTGTTCGGCAAGGCCAGCGGCGACGAACGCAGCGGATCGGACCTGGCGTCGACCCTGCAGGAGGAGGAGCGGTGCAAGGTCGTGCTCGAGTTCGAGCATCGCGGCAAGCGGTACCGGATCACCCGCTCCCCTCAGCAGCAGATGGCCAAGCAGAGGGGCGAGGGGAAAACCACCAAGCAGGCCGAAGCGACGCTCGAGGCGTTGGACGACGGCGAGGTGTTGGCGACCAAGGTCGGCGAAGCGGACAACGTCGTGAAGGACCTGCTGCGCTGTTCGGTCGAGCAGTTCAGGCAGACGGTGGTGCTACCGCAAGGGGCGTTCCGCGAGGTGATCACCAACGACGGCGAGCGCCGCGAGATTCTGGCCAACATCTTCGACACCCGGCGTTTCGCGGACTTCTCCGAGGCGCTGAACGAGAAGGCCAAGGAGTTGGCGCAGCAGAGCCAGAGCATGCAGAGCCGCCGGGCGGAACTGCTGGCCGGCGCCGGATGCGAGAACGACGAGCAGTTGGCGCGAAGGCTGGAGCTCGCCGAGGCGGAGGCCGCGCGGCTGAAGGAGGAGCTCGCCCAGGCGGCGACCGTTCGCGACGAGCGGCTGCGGGAGAAGACCGAAGCCGCCGCGCTCGACGAGCAGTTCGAGGAGGCCGAGGAGCTGCGAAAGGCCCAGAACGAACTCGACCAGCGAGCCGAGGAGATGAAGTTCGAGCGCGAGCGTCTCGACCGGGCGAAACGGGCGGCGCTCCTGGCCGACGCCCGCACCTACTTGGAGACCACCCGCAAGGAACGCGAAGGCCTCCAGGGCGAGGTCGAGGGGGCAACGGGGAGGCTCGAGGAGGCGCGTTCACAACTCGTGGAGGCGACCCGGCGGCTCGAGGAAGAGAAGGCGCGGGAGGCCGAGCGCAAAGAGGCTCAGGCCGCCTGCGGGCGCCTGGAGGCTCTCGAGAAGCAGGTGGGCGAGCTGGCCGACATCGGGCGACAGGAATCGGAACTCGCCGGGCAGGTCGAGGAGCTCGCCGAGCAGGCCGAGATGCGGCGCGAAGCGGTAGGCGCAGCAGAGGAGCAGCGGACCGAGCTGGTGCAGCGGAGAGCGTCCCTGGCCGAGAAGCTCGGTTCCGAGGCCGACCTGGAACGGCGGCGAGGAGAGTTGCAGGCCCAGGTGAGGGCGCTCCGGGAGATCGAGCGGGAGTTGGCCCGGGTTGCCAGTCTGGCCGAGGAGATGGAGGAGGTCCGCGCCGGTGGCGATCCGGCCGAGCACCTGATCCTCGCGGTCAGGGAGCACTCGCCGGGACTGCTGGCGGCGTCGTTGGCCGAAGGTGAGGCCTGTCCGGTCTGCGGAAGCGAGCATCATCCGCTGCCCGCGGAGGGTCACGACGGTCTCGGCGGCCTGCAGGCAGCTTTTGAAAGGTTCGGCGAGGCCCGGGAAGAGGTATCGCGGCTGGAGGAGGCCGAGCGCCAGCATTCGGTCCGCGCTTCGAACCTGGCTGCCGAGGGCGGTTGGACGCTGGAGTCGCTGCCCGAGCTGGCGGAGCGTGTGGAGGCGCTCGGCGAGGTCGAGCGGGCGCAGGAGGAAACGAGAGCCCTGCGCGAGCAGCTCGACGAGCTGGACCAGGCTGTGGCGGCCATCGACGAGGAGCTCCCAGGTCTCCGGGGGCAGGTCGAAGAGGCGCAGCGACAGCAGAACGAGGCGACCGGCAAGCTGCGGGAGTTGCGGGGCCGGCTAAAGGGCCTTCTCGACCAGCTCGAACCCGAGAACCGCGACCCGGAGGCGTTCGGCGAGGCACTGGAGCGGTCGAGGTCGAGGCACAGGGAGTTGCAGGAGGCTTACGAGAGTGCGCGGGAGGGCGAACAGAAGGCCCAGGCGCAGGTGGAGAAGCGGGAAGCGGAGCTCTCGATCCGACAGGGGCAGTTGGGAACCGCCGCGGAGAAGCTCGCGCGGCTCGAGGAGGAGTTCGCGGAGAAGCTGCGGGGCCACGGTTTCGACGGTCTCGAGGAGCTGGA
>DASVCN010000002.1 GCA_036381595.1 Trueperaceae bacterium
AAACTCTCCAAAACAAGAAGAGTCAAAGACTCAAAACCAGGTTCGATGCAAAGCACCACGGCCCCGGTCAAACCGTTCAATTCCATGAGTAAAACGGAATCAACAAGACCACGCAAACTGGATTATCAAGGTACTCGCGCCGCTTGGCGCGAATAAAGATTATGCCATCCCTGGATGGAGCCTGTCAACTTCCAGCTGACGTTCCCGTCGCCTGTGGACTCGGGCGCTCCTCCGCCCCGACCGTAAGGGGGCGGCCGAGCCGGCCGGGTTAGGCTAGCTGCCATGAAGCGCGACGCACTAGTCGGCTGGTTGGACGAATACCTTGCTGTCTCCGCCTACACCGACCCATCTCTCAACGGACTCCAGGTGGAGGGGGCCGACGAGGTACGCAAGGTAGCGGTAGCGGTCGATGCCAGCCTCGAGACCTTCGAGAAGGCCGCCGACACGGGAGCCGACATCCTCATCGTGCACCACGGGCTCTTCTGGGGTTCGCCGATAGCGATCACCGGCATGCACAAGAAGCGGGTGGCCTTCCTGCTCGACCAGGAGATAAGCCTCTACGCAGCCCACATACCGCTCGACGCCCACCGGGAGGTGGGGAACAACTGGGGGCTCGCGACGATCCTGGGGATGGAGGACCTGGAGGACTTCGGTTACTTCAAGGGGAAGCCGATCGGCGTCAAGGGTCGCTTCGCCGAACCGCGACCACGACGGCTCCTGGCCAACCTCCTGGAGGAGAAGCTGGGGGAGCCGGTGATGGTGCTGGAGGGCGGACCCGAGAACGTCTCCAGTTTCGGCATCGTGAGCGGAGGGGCCGCGTGGGACGTGGTTACCGCCGCCAACGAGGGGCTGGACGCCTTCCTCACCGGCGAACCGCGTCACGAGGTCTTCCACGAGGCGTTCGAGCGTGGCGTCAATGCCATGTTCGGCGGTCACTACATGACCGAGACGGTGGGGGTGAACCTCCTAGCCGGCAAGATCCGCGACCTGTACGACCTGCCTGTCGAGTTCATCTATCTGCCCACGGGCCTCTGAATGAGAGGGGTATTCATCGCCTTCGAAGGGCCCGAGGGCGGCGGCAAATCGACGCAGATCGCGCGCCTGGGCGAACGCCTGCGGTCTCACGGGGTCGAACCGGTGCTCACTCGGGAGCCAGGGGGAACACCGACCGGTGACGCCATCCGAAAGGTCGTACTCGACCCCGCACTGGAGGTCTCGCCCCTCACCGAATTCCTGCTCTATAGCGCTAGCCGGGCCCAACATGTGGTTCAGGTTCTGCTTCCGGCCCTCGAGGCGGGACGAGTGGTGGTGAGCGACCGATTCACGTCCGCGAGCGTTGCCTATCAGGGAAGTGGCCGTGGTCTGGACCTGGATTTCATAAGAGAGCTTAGCGACCGGGTAACCGGCGGCCTCAGACCCCACCTCACGGTGCTGCTCGACCTCGACCCGGCCCATGGGTTGGAGCGGATCGTCTCCCGGGGTGACTCGGACCGCCTCGAGTTGGCCGACCTGGAGTTCCACCAACGCGTACGACAGGGCTTCCTCGAACAGGCCCATCGGGCAGCCGACTGGCTCGTTCTCGACGCGACCCGCCCCGAGGCGGACCTGGCCGACACGATCTGGAACCAGGTGAGTGGGATGTTGCCGCAGCAGAGAGGAGTGTCGTGATCACCAGGGTCGCTCCGCTGGTGCTGTTGCTCGCCTGGCTGCTCGTCGCGTGCGCGTCGGCGCCCGCCGAACTCGACGCCCTGGTGCTCGAGCGCCTGCCGCACGACAGCGGTGCGTTCACTCAGGGCCTGCTGCTGCACGATGGGCTGCTCTACGAGAGCACCGGGCTCTACGGGCGCTCTTCCCTCCGGGAAGTGGACCCGCAAAGCGGGGAAGTCCTGCGCATCCGCGCCCTCGACCCGGCGCTCTTCGGCGAGGGCCTGGCACTCGTCGAGGACCGACTCATCCAGTTGACGTGGCGATCGGGAACGGCGCTGATCTACGATCTGGAGACCTTCGAGCCCGACGGCACTTTCGAGTACGAGGGCGAAGGCTGGGGCCTCTGTTTCGATGGCGAGTCGCTCTGGATGTCCGATGGTTCGGCGACTCTCTTCGAGCGTGACCCTCGAAGCTTCGAAGTGGTGGACCGGGTCGAGGTCACGCTGGAGGGAGAGCCGGTAACAAGGCTCAACGAGCTCGAGTGCGTGGGCGAACACGTGTACGCGAACGTTTGGCAGACGAACGAGATAGTTCGGGTAGTCAAGGAGAGCGGGAGAGTAGACGCCGTGGTCGACGCCTCCGGGCTGCTTTCGCCGCAGATGCGCGCGGTGCTCTCCCCCGACGCCGTTCTCAACGGGATCGCCTACGACCCGCAGCGCGGGAGATTCCTCCTGACCGGCAAGTTGTGGCCGGCGATGTTCGTAGTCGAACTCGAGTAGCCGACGGAACTCCTCTCGCCGCGACGAAGGTTGCAACCCGTATGCAACCTTCCTACCCTTATCCTCGCACCACGGCCATCGGGAGGAGATGCCGAAGTTGTGCCCGCACCCCGCCCCCCGCGGTGCGGGCCGACGTTTCGAGGGCCGAACCGGCGTGGGTTCGGCCTGTTCTCTTCTACCTATTGAGGCCGCTCAGTCGCTGCTCTTAACGACCGTCGAAGCGCTGTCACTGGCCGTCTTGCTGCCCTCCGAAGCAGACTTCGATTCGACCTTGCTTTCGCCCTGCGAGGTCGAGTCGCTCTTGGTGCTGCTCCCGCTGGAGCCGCTCCGCGAGTCGGTCACATAGAATCCGCTTCCCTTGAAGGCTATCCCGACCGGCTGGATGAGCCGTTTGATCGGATCGCCCGATTCCGGATGCTCGGTCAGAGCTGGCTCCGTGATCCTCTGTTCAACCTCGAACTTCTCACCCGTCCTGAGGTTCTTGTAGACATAAACCGGCATGGCATCCTCCACAGCAACGGCGTCCTGGTGGTAGAAAACGCCAGACCCGATTTTACCACCCCTGTTAAGCTGCCGCCATGTCGCGCGCGTTATCAGTCGGCCAACTGGCAGTCGTGGGAAGCGGCGCCTGGGGCACCGTCATCGCCATCCTCCTCGCGCGTAACGGTCACTCGGTAGCGCTCTGGTCGCGCCGTGAGGAGCAGGCCAGAGAGATCGAGCGACGTCGTGAGAACGTGCAACGCTTGCCGGGCGTGACCTTGCCGGGACGGGTGCGGGTCACGTCAGACCTCGCCGAATGCTGCGAGGGAGCCGCCGCCGCTTTCGTGGCGGTGCCGAGTTCGGGCCTGCAGGAGGTCGTAGAGCGCCTGCCCGAGTTGCCGGCCCTCGTTTCCTGCAGCAAGGGCTTCGCCGGACAGGACATCACCCGGCTGAGCCAACTGCTGGAGCGGGCCCAACCCCATGCGCATGTAGCCGTGCTGACGGGGCCCAACCTTGCCCCGGAGATCGCCGCCGGTCTCCCTGCCGCTGCGGTCGCAGCTTCAACCTCGGCATCCCTGGGCCAGATGGTCCAGGCTTGGCTCCAGTCACCTTCCTTCCGCATCTACACCAGTCCTGATCCGATCGGGGCCGAGGTAGGCGGCGCCCTCAAGAACGTCATCGCGCTGGCGGCCGGCATGTCGGATGGGCTGCGGCTGGGAGACAACGCCAAGGCTTCGATCGTAACGAGAGGCCTCGCCGAGATCGTCCGGCTGGGCAATGAACTGGGGGCCAGGAGGGAGACCCTGTACGGGCTCGCCGGCTTGGGCGACATGATCGCCACCTGCTCCAGTCGCGGCTCCCGGAATCACCGAGTTGGCGAGATGATCGCCCGCGGAGCCGACGTCGAAGAGTTACGCTCGAGTGGCCTGACGGCCGAAGGCATCCCGACAGTACGCGCAGTCCACGCCTACGCGGTCGAGCGGGGGGTGTCGCTGCCGATCGCTTCGGAGGTATACCGAGTGGCCTTCGAGGGGAAGGACCCGAGTCGTGCGATCAGCGACCTGATGACCAGGGCGAGCGGGTCCGAATGGTAAGAGGAGGACGATGAGCACAGCTATCTCGGCATCCGACCTCAGCAAGCGCTACGGGCGCACGGCGGCCGTCGACAACGTAAGCTTCGAAATCGCCAGAGGGGAGATCGTCGGCTTCCTGGGGCCGAACGGTGCAGGCAAGACGACGACGATGAGGATGCTCGCCGGCCTCATACGCCCCAGCGCGGGCAGCTGCTCGATCCTCGGCCGTCCCGTCCCCGGTCCAACACTTAGCGAAGTCGGAACGATGATCGAGGAGCCCTCCTTCTACCCCTACCTGAGCGGGCGGGCCAACCTCAGGCACGCCGCCCTCCTCCACGGCGGCGTCGACGAACGCCGTATCGACGAGGTGCTGGAGTTCGTGGGGATGGACCGCGCCGCCGTCAAACGCGTGGGGGCCTACTCGCAGGGGATGCGCCAGCGTCTTGGCCTGGCGCGCGCTCTGTTGTGGCGACCCGAAGTGCTGATCCTCGACGAACCGACGAACGGTCTCGACCCGGTGGGCATCGCCGAGGTGAGGGAGATGCTCGACACGGTGGCCCGGCAGGGAACAACGGTGCTCATCTCCTCCCACATCCTCGCCGAGATCGAGAAGGTGGTGGAGAGGGTACTGGTGATCGAACGAGGACGGCTCCTCTATGGAGGTTCGCTGAGCGGCCTGCTGCGCCGGATCGAAGAACAGCGCGTGGCCTACCTACTCGAGGCCAGCGACCCGGACCGGCTTGCACGAGCAGTGACCGAACTGGGACTCGAGCACGAGTGGCAGGGCGAGGAGCGACTCCGTGTCTTCGTCCCCGCAGCCGAGGGCCCGACGCTCATCTCCAGACTGAGCGCCCAAGGAGTGGAACTCCTCGAAGCTCATCGCGAGAGCGACAATCTCGAAGGCGCCTACCTGAAGCTACTGAGGGAAGATGGGAGGCCGGCGTGAACGCATTCGCCCAAGTGATGCGGGCAGAGCTCTTCAAGGCGAAGCGCAAGCGCCGCACCTACGTCGTGAGCGGGCTCCTCTGGCTCCTGCTGCCGGCGATCATGCTGCTCATCGGGCAGGTCCTGGAGGCGAACCTCAGCGGCTCGTTCATCGACGAGGCCGACGTGGTGAAAACCCTGGTGAGCGAACTCGCTTCGCCGTTCGGCATCGCCCGGGCCGGCCTGGTGGGCCCCGCTCTCCTGAGCCCTACCTACTACATCATCGCCATCGCCCTCTTCGCCGGCTTCCTGGTAGGCGAGGAGAAGTCGCACAACATGTGGAAGACCGTGCTCACGGCTCAGCCGAACCGCTGGGCGGTGCTGGTGGGCAAACTGTTCGTCGCGATGCTGCTCTTGGGCATCCTCCTGGCCGGCGCGCTCATCTCGGGCGTCGTCCTGGGCAGTGTGGGCACCCTCTTCCTCGAAACCGACTTCAGCGGCGAGTGGGCTGGACTCGTCCGCCTCTACATCCTCCAGTGGGTCTACTCGGGAGCCGCGGTGATCTTCGCCTTCCTGATGATCTTCCTGGTTCGCAACGTCTCGCTGGGAATGGTGCTGGTCTTCTTCGTGCCGGCACTGCTCGAGGGTATCTACTCGATCTACCGGGCGACGATAGGCATCCGCCCGCTCGACCGCTTCAACGCCGTGTTCCAGGCGCTCCAACTTCAGACCGTGCTCGACAACCTGCCCCGCTACTTCTTCACGTCGAACCTCTACGCCCCGGCCAGGCGGCCTCTGCTCGAGCTCCTGCCGGTACTGATCGACGAGCCGATGCCGCAGGCGCCTCCCGACCTGGGACCGTTCGCCACCCTCCTTCGCTCCGACCTGACCCTCGCCCACTCGGGCCTCGTAATGCTCGGCTACGCAGCGGTCTTCTTCGTCGTGCTCGCCTGGCTCTTCACGCGTCGCGACGTCGGATGATCTGCCGCCGCTTCACGCTCGTTGGTCCGAGTCGCTCAGGACCGGGGCGGCCGGGCGTATGTTGAGCCCCTCGGGGGCCGGAGGGAGAATGTTTCGCGGATGAACGAGCTCAGCCTGGAAAGCTTGCTGGCGCAGAGGATCCTCGTCCTCGACGGTGCGATGGGAACTATGATCCAGCGCGAGCGGCTCGACGAAGGGGCGTTCCGGGGCGAGCGTTTCCGGGATCACCCCAAGCCGCTGGCTGGCGCTAACGATGTCCTTTGCCTCACCCGTCCCCGCCTGATCATGGGCATCCACGAGGCCTACTTCGCGGCAGGCGCCGACATCATCGAGACCAACACCTTCAACGCCACCAGGATCGGGCTATTCGAGTACGCGCTCGACGAGGTCATCTACGAGCTCAACGTCGCCGCCGCCCGCCTGGCTCGAGAAGCGGCAGACCGTTTCTCGACTCCCGAGCGGCCGCGTTTCGTTGCGGGCTCCATCGGACCGACCAACCGGACCGCCAGCATGTCTCCCGATGTCGAGAACCCCGGACTCAGGACCGTCGACTTCGATGCGCTGGCCGTCGCCTACCGGGAGCAGATCAAGGGGCTGCTCGACGGGGGCGCCGATCTCCTGCTGATCGAAACCGTCTTCGACACACTCAACTGCAAGGCCGCGATCTTCGCGGCCCAGGAGGAGTTCGCCGCCCGGGGACGCCGATGGCCGTTGATAGTCTCGGGAACCATCACCGACGCCAGCGGTCGAACGCTTTCCGGGCAGACCCTCGAGGCGTTCCTGATCTCGATCTCGCACGCCCCGCTGACGGCCGTCGGACTCAACTGCGCCCTGGGCCCCAGCGAACTGCGGCCCCATGTCGAAGAGCTCGCGCGGCTCACCGATCTGCCGACCGTCTGCTACCCGAACGCCGGCCTGCCCAACGCCTTCGGTGGTTACGACGAGACTCCGGAGCGCATGGGGCGAACGCTGCAGGAGTTCGTGCGCGAAGGCTGGGTGAACATCATCGGGGGGTGCTGCGGCACGACACCGGAGCACATCAGCGCTTTCGCGGAACTCGCGGAGCAGCACCCGCCTAGACGCCCTCCGCGGCTCGAGCCGTTGCCCAGCTTCAGCGGGTTGGAGCCTCTGGTGCTGCGTCCCGATAGCAACTTCCTCAACGTCGGCGAACGCACCAATGTCACCGGCTCGAAACGGTTCGCCCGCCTCATCCGTAGCGGCGACTTCGAGAGCGCCCTGGAGGTAGCCCGCGACCAGGTCGAGGGCGGCGCTCAGATGATCGACGTGAACATGGATGAAGGCATGCTCGACGGCCCCGTCGTCATGGCCCGCTTCCTCGATCTGCTGGCGGCCGAACCCGACATCGCGAAGCTGCCGGTCATGGTCGACTCCTCCCGCTGGGAGGTCATCGAAACCGGACTGAAGCGTCTGCAGGGTAAGGGAGTGGTCAACTCCATCTCGCTGAAGGAGGGCGAAGCGGAGTTCCTCCGCCAGGCCCGTATCGCCCGCCGGCTCGGCGCCGCGGTCGTCGTCATGGCGTTCGACGAGCAGGGCCAGGCCGACGACCTCGGGCGGCGCATCGAGATCTGCAGGCGTGCCTATCGGCTGCTGGTGGACGAGGTAGGGATGCCTACCAGCGATATCATCTTCGACCCAAACATCCTCACCGTCGGCACCGGCATGACGGAACACGCCCGTTACGCCGTCGATTACCTCGCTGCCACCAGCTGGATCAAGGAGAATCTGCCTGGCGCCCTCGTGTCCGGCGGCGTTTCCAATGTGTCGTTCGCTTTCCGAGGCAATCCCAGGGTTCGGGAGGCCATGAACGCCGCTTTCCTCTACCATGCGGTAGCCGCCGGCATGGACATGGGCATCGTCAACCCCAGCATGCTGGAGGTATACGAGGAGATCCCTGCCGACTTGCTCGAACTCGTCGAGGACGTTCTACTCGACCGTCGTCCCGACGCTACCGAGCGCCTCATCTCGTTCGCCGAGAGCAACGAGTCGGACCCGCGCAAACGCGAGAGGGACGATGCCTGGCGCCAGGGCACCACGGCCGAACGGCTGCGCCATGCCCTGGTCCGAGGCGTAGCCGATTTCGTAGAGCAGGACGCCGAGGAGGCGCGAGTAGAGCTGGGCTCCCCCCTCGCTGTCATCGAAGGGCCGTTGATGGACGGCATGAACGTCGTGGGGGACCTCTTCGCATCGGGGAAGATGTTCCTGCCGCAGGTAGTCAAGAGCGCGAGGGTCATGAAGCGGGCGGTGGCACACCTGACACCCTATCTGGAGGCCGAGAAGCAGGCCGGCTCGAAGGCGGGTAAGGTCCTGCTGGCCACGGTTCGCGGCGACGTCCACGACATCGGCAAGAACATCGTGGGTGTGGTGCTGAGCTGCAACGGCTACGAGGTGATCGACCTCGGGGTCATGGTGCCTTCCGAGCGGATACTGGAGGTTGCGGAGACCGAGCAGGTGGACGTCGTCGGCCTCTCTGGCCTCATAACTCCGTCGCTCGAGGAGATGGTCCACGTGGCGGGTGAGATGGACCGGCGCGGCATGAGCCTGCCACTGCTCATCGGCGGGGCTACCACCTCGCGGATCCATACCGCGGTGAAGATCGCCCCGGCTTACAGCGGTCCCACCATCCACGTCGTCGATGCGTCGCGGAGCGTAGGCGTCGCGAGCCGGGTGATCGGTGCCGATCGTGACGCCTACGCCAGCGAGGTGGCGACTCTCTACGGCGAACTGCGGGAGAAGCACGCGCAGCGGGGGGCAAGGGTCTCCCTGCTTCCCCTCGAGGCCGCGCGCGACAACAGGTTCCGGTTCGACCCCGAATCGGCTCGGATCGTCCGCCCGGCAACCCTGGGAGTCCAGGTGTTCGAGGAGTACCCGCTCGATGAACTCGAGCAGTACATCGACTGGGGGCCCTTCTTCCACGCCTGGCAGATGCCCGGCCGCTATCCGCAGATCCTCGACCACGAGGAGATGGGGGACGCCGCCCGGAAGCTCTTCGCCGACGGCAGGGCAATGCTGCGGCGGATCGTCGACGAGAAGCTGCTGAAGGCCCAGGCCGTCTTCGGTGTCTTCCCAGCCAATTCGGTAGGCGACGACATCGAGGTCTACGAGGGCGAGGAACGGCACGCCCGTCTCGCTACCTTCTACACACTGCGCCAGCAGATCGAGAAGCGGGAGGGGCCGAACCTCGCTCTCGCCGACTACGTCGCACCGAAGGAGTCCGGCGTGGCCGACTACATAGGCGGCTTCGCGGTAACAGCCGGCGTAGGGGCAGACGAACTGGCGCGGAACTTCGCCGAGGAACTCGACGACTTCAGCAGCATCCTCGTCAAGTCGCTGGCGGACCGACTGGCTGAAGCGCTCGCCGAACGGATCCACGCTAGGGTGAGACGGGAGTTCTGGGGTTACGCGGCCGACGAGAAGCTCTCGGCGGACGACCTGATACGGGAGCGTTACCGGGGGATCCGCCCTGCCGCCGGGTACCCCGCCTCCCCTGACCATACTGAGAAGCGGCAACTCTTCGAACTGCTGAGGGCAGAGGAGCGCACCTCGATAAGGCTCACCGAGAGCTTCGCGATGCATCCCGGCGCCTCCGTGAGCGGGCTCTACTTCGCGCATCCCGACTCGCGCTACTTCGCGGTCGGCAAGATCCTGCCCGACCAGGTGGCGGACTATGCGGTGCGCAAGGGGATGAGCGAAGCCGAGGTACAGCGCTGGCTGGCGCCCAATCTGGCGGAACCGAGGGCTCCGGCAGCGAGCGCAGGCTAAGACGGCGCCGCGCCCGGTTAACGGCTGGTGGGACGTCGGAAGGACGCGCAGTAGGAGGACCACCATGTGAACACCTCCCCGCGAACGCCGGCTGCTTTGACGTGGCAGATCCTCCGTCCACCGGTCAACCAGCATTAAGAACGCCCCTGCCTCCTAAGATCAGCCAGGCGGTGACTACAAGCCAGTGGAGGGTCACCGGCGGCCAGATCGAGCCGCTTCTGAGGTAGAGGAGCAGACAGGCTGCGCCCAGCAGGGTGGTGAGGAGCAGGAAAGCGGGATCGAAGAAGGGGACCGGTGCCCGCAGGAGCAGGCCGGCGAGAGGGTGCACGAGGACGTAGACGAGCAGGGACGAAGCGCCCCGGCCGAGGACGGCATTTCGAGCGGGTTCCTCGGCAGGGTGGGGATTGAGGAGTACCCGGAAGAACGCTTCCTCGACCAGGGACGGGAGCAGGAAGACCCGCAGCGCCAGGGCCAGCAGCGAGACTGGCGAGCCCAGTGCGGTATGGGGATCGACCAGTCCGGCGCCGAGCGCCAGGGGCCAGGCCACGAGCAGGTAGAAGACCCCCACCGACAGAGTGAACAACCAGTCGCCGGGTCGGGGCCCGCGGAAGGCCGCCCTCAGCCTCCAGGCCGCCAGTCCGACGATTCTCCTAACCAGCTACGATCCCCCCTCGCCATCACGATCCTGCCCCGAAGGCAGGTCTCGGTCACTCTCTCTCGATTCACGCCTGGAGGTACTCGCTGACCTCCGGCTTCGGGTATAACCGGGGCATGGAGTGGATCTCGTCACCCGAAGCCTGGATCGCCCTGCTCACTCTTACTGTCCTCGAGATAGTACTGGGCATCGACAACATCATCTTCATCTCGATCCTCTCCGGCAAGCTCCCCAAGGAGCAACAGTCCCGCGCCCGGACGCTGGGTCTGGCCGCGGCGATGATCATGCGCATCCTGCTGCTCCTCTCGATCGCCTGGATCATCGGTCTGACGCGTCCGCTCTTCGAGATCTTCAGCTTCGAGGTCTCAGGTCGCGATCTGATCCTCCTTGGTGGCGGCCTCTTCCTGCTGGGGAAGGCTACCCACGAGATCCACGACAAACTCGAGGGGGAGAGCAGTTCCGAGGTCGCCCGCGTCGTCCCATCGTTCGTGGGCGTGATAGTTCAGATAATGCTGCTAGATATCGTCTTCTCGCTCGACTCGGTGATCACCGCCGTGGGCATGGCCGAGGACCTCATGGTCATGATCATCGCGGTCGTGATCGCCGTGGGCATCATGCTGGTGGCAGCTGGTCCGATCTCGGAGTTCGTGGAGCAGCACCCGACGGTCAAGATGCTGGCACTCAGCTTCCTGCTGCTCATCGGCATGTCGCTGATAGCCGAGGCGTTCGGACAGCACATACCCAAGGGCTACATCTACTTCGCGATGGGTTTCAGTGTCTTCGTCGAACTGCTGAACCTGCGAGTGAGGAGCAAGGAGGCGCCGGTCAAGCTGCGGGGGCCGTACGGGGAGTCCGCGGCACCCGAGAGCGGTCAGGACTGAGGCCCTTCACTGGGGGCGGTGCCTTCGAGCCCTGAGTCCGGTCTGGCCGACCTGCAGAGACGACAAGAACCGTCAACCGAGGCTAGAGGATACCGTGGAGGTACTCACCGATGCCGGCTCGTATGGGCATGAAGTAGATGTTGCCGCCGTGGGTCTCCACGAAGGTGAGCGCATCCTTCGCCAGTCGCCGGTTCCATTCGAGGGTCGGTTGGAAGCCGGCCGGGAAGACGGCCCGGTTGCGCGTCTGCCAGTAGCGCCGGGAGCGCATGCTAAGCACGCTCGTCACGCCCCAGAAGACTTCGATACCAGCCAGTTGTTCGGCGTATACCTCCATCAGCCGCACGTCGAAGAACGGTTGGGTGAATAGCCCGATGGCGCCGGCTTCCAGCTTCTGGTCGGCGTAGGTGCGCTCGGCCAGCATGCCTTGCCGGTACGGGTCGAAGGCGGCGTAGAGCGCGAGCGATGGATGCTCGCGCCGGAGCTTGCGGATCAGATCCAAGGTGCTCGTCGCGTAGACCCGTCGCGACATGTCCGCAGGCACGTCGCCGGCCACCACCAGCGCCTCCTCAACCCCGCCGCACTCCAGCTCCCTGGCAGCGGCCACCGGCCGCTCGAGGTCGACGTCGATCGCCCGCAGGTGGGGGATCACCCGGTCGACGCTCTCCCTGGCGGCACCGCAACTCTGCCAGCTCCTCAGCTCGAAACGGCTGATGTCGGGGATGTTGACGGTGTCGACGCGGGGCAAACTTTCCACCTCGGCGAGCTGAGCCCGCAGGTCGGTTTCGTTCCGTGGCACAAGCTCTATCGAGATCCGCACGGAGCAATCGTACCTGCGGCGGCGGCCGGTGAGTCGCGAGTTGTGTCGCGGGCGTCAGGCGGAACCGCCGGCGGTGAGGGCGGGCTGCGGCTGAGTCAAAGGTAACGGAACGCTTGGCGGCCGAAGACCCTGCTTCAGACGACCGACCCCAGCTCGTCGTACTTCCTTTCGAGGTAGCGGATGTAAGGCGCTGTCGTCAGGCCGCTTCCGCAGGAGCTCTCGACCAGTTCATCGGGAGTGTACTTGCGACCGTGACGCCAGATGTTGCGCCGTGACCAGTCGTGGAGAGTGTCGAAGCGCCCCTGGGCGATCTCGTCTGGGATCTCGGGATGCGCCTCTCGAGCGGCGGCGAAGAGCTGAGCGCTCAAGATGTTCCCCAGGGTGTAGCCCTGGAAGGCGCCTCCGACCAGTCCTGAGTACCAGTGCATGTCCTGCAGCACCCCGTCGCCGTCCCCCTCGCTCTCGACTCCCAGGTCGCTCAGGTACCTCGCGCGCCAGGCTTCGGCCAGGTCGCGCACGGGGAGCGAGCCCTCGAGCAGCTCGCACTCCAGGTCGAAACGGATCATCACGTGCAGGTTGTAGGTGAGTTCGTCGGCGTCGGTGCGGATGAGGCTGGGTTGAACGCGGTTGACGGCCCGGTAGAAAGCTCCCAGTCCTATCCTCATCAGTTGATCGGGGAAGCGCTCCTGCAAGCGGGGATAGTAGTGCCCCCAGAACTCCAGCGAGCGACCGACCAGATTCTCCCAGAGCCGCGACTGGCTCTCGTGCACCCCGCTCGAAACGCCGCCAGATAGGGGCGTGCCGTCGAGGAAGTCGTCCATCCCCTGCTCGTACATTGCGTGCCCGGCCTCGTGCAAGGTGCTGAACAGGGCCTCGCTCAGGTCGTGCTCCTTGACCCTGGTGGTGATCCGGACGTCGCCGGAACCGAACGAGATGGCGAACGGGTGGTGGGAGAGGTCCTGTCGACCACGCAGGAAGTCGAAGCCGAAGTCGCGGATGACCTCTTCTCCGAACGCGATCTGCGCTTCGCGAGGGAAGCAACCGTGCAAGAGGGAACTGGCTGCGTCGTCTTGGGCGTGCCGCTGCCGTTCGAGGAGCGGCAGCAGTTCACTGCGCAGCTCGCCGAAGAGTGGACGCAACCGCGCCACGGTCATTCCGCGGTCGCTCTCGTCTATGAGTGCGTCCGCGACGTGCTCGTAGCCGCCGAAGAAGGAGGCGTAGAGCCTGCTGAGCTCGACCGTTCGCTCCAGGTGCTCCCGCACCAACCCGAAGTCGTTGGCCGGCCGGGCCCGGGCCCACAATTGGTAGCCGCGGGAGGCGTGCCGCTCGAGCTGTGCCAGGAATTCGGCAGGAACGCGGGTAGCCCGTTCGAAGTCGAACCTGGTGACGGTGATGAGGCGGGCTTCGAACGAATGAGGGTCGAGGTCGTTCAGATGCCTCTCGAGGCGATCGAGCAGCGACCCGACCGCCGGGTCGACGAACTTCTCGTGAGCGAGCCTGGTGATCAGCGCGAGTTGGCGTCCCCGCGTCTCCGCCCCGCCCGTGGGCATGTAGGTCGCCTGATCCCAGTTGAGGAGCGCCGCCGTCCCCTGAAGCTGGGCCACCTCGTCGAGCCGTTCGAGCAGCTCATCGATCTCCTGTCTCATGGGTCATTGTAAGCGGAGGGGGCTTGCGGCCGGTTCCTCAGCTAGGCAAAAGTCCCGACGGGGCATCGCTCAGGCGCCGGTAACGGGCGCAGCCTGGCGCGCGGACCGCACCGTAGCTTCGAAGAGGCCCAGCAGCAGGAGGACGAAGACCACGACCGCGGCACCTACGAACTCCAGGCCCAGTGAGTCTGCCAGCACGCCAACCAACGAGGTGAGCAGCGCCCCGCCAAGGCCGGCGGAGGCGACCTGGAAACCGATGGCGCTGTCGGCGTGTTCGGCGCCCACCCTTCCTGGAGTCAGGCTCACGAGCGAGGCGAATACGGGAGCGATGAAGAAGCCGGTGATCATCAGCCCGAGCAGCGCGATCGAACTGACGGGCGCGAGCCAGAGCAGCAACGCGCCGCAGAGGACGGCCAACACGCAGATGCGAAGAGTTCTGATGAGCGGTACCCGGTCGGCGATGAACCCGAAGAGGACCCTTCCCGCCATGAGGCTGCCCCAGTAGAGACTCACGAAGATCCCGGCGGTACCTTCGGGCACCCCTCGACCGATGGTCAGCAGCGTATAGCTCCACACCCCAACGACGAGCTCCACGCCGGTATAGATGAAGAAGAGGAGCATCCCCAGCCAGACCCTGGGCCGGCGGAGCGTGTCGCGGGTTCGGGCGGCAGTAACCCGCCCGGAATCCGAACCCAGTCCATCCAGGCGTTGCCAGCGACCGCGGCTGAGGAAGAAGATGGCGGCCAGGAGCACCTGCGCGGCGCCGACCGCGAGGTAGCTCCAGCGCCAGGTCAGGCCCGCCTCGAGTACGGCCGTCACAATCAACGGGCCGATCGTAGTGCCCAACCCGAAGAACGCATGGAGCCAGTTGAGCGTCCGTGGGGAGAAGTTGGTGGCGCCGTAGGCGTTCAGACCGGCATCAACCGCGCCGCCTCCCAGGCCGGCTAGGAAGCCCAGTCCCACCAACAGCGGCCAGAAGGGTGTCGCGGAGAAACCGAGCAGGGCCGTCGCGGCAGCCATTGTCGAAAGGGCCAGGACCGTACCGATCGGCAGCGCACGCAGGATCCGCCCGCTCAGGAAGCTCGAGGTGAGGTAGCCGGCGGTCGTGAAGGTGAGGAGCAGGCCGAGGGCGTCGAGCGGGACGCCGAACTCACGCCGGATCGAGGGCCAGGCTACCCCCAGCAGTCCATCCGGCAGACCGAGGCTGATGAAAGCAAGGAACGCCAGGAGGGCCAGAGATGTGCGGTTGGACATCGCCGCACCCTACTACGTGAGCAGGTTCAGCGCCCCTCCCGGAACGGCTTGAGGGCTGCGTACACGACTTCGTTCGCTGGGGTGGGCACCCCCAGCCGCCGGCCCAGCCTGACGGCGTGACCGTTGAGGGCGTCCAGTTCGAGGGGCTTGCCCCGCTCCAGGTCGCCGAGAAGCGAGGAGCGCATCTGCGGGTGGAGTTTCTCCCGGCTGAACCGGAGCCTCTCTTCGACCGCGTCGCCGTCGAGGGCGACGCCGCTGGCCCGGGCCAGGTCGACCATCTCCTCGAGCAGGCGGCGGTAGACGCGAGCGAGATCCTCGTCGGCCAGAATCGGCCCGATAGGCCTACGGCAGAGAGTCGTCATGCCGCTGAAAGCACAGATGAAAATCCACTTGTTCCACAGGTCTACGATTATCTCTTCGGAGAGGGAGGCGTCGATGCCAGCTTCCTCGCAAGCGCGCAGGAACCTCAGCGCCCTGCTGCTGCGACTGCCATCGAGCTCCCCGAAGGTGAGCTTGGCGAACTGACTCCTGTGCTCGATCACCCCCGGTTCCGCTATCACCGCCTCGATCTGAGCGACCCCGCCCATCACCCGTTCCGCACCGAGCGCCTCGCTCAGCTCAGCCTCGGCTACGATGCCGTTCTGCAGCGGGATCACCGCGGTGTGGTCGTCGATGAGCAGCTGGGTCGTCTCGGCCGCGGCCGCGAGGTCGCGAGCCTTGACGGTGACGAGCACAACGTCCACCGGGCCGATCCCGTGCGGGTCGTCCGTTGCCGGCACGTTCAGGCCGTGGAGGTCGCCCAGCGGGCTCCGGAGCCTGAGACCGCGCTCCGCGAGCGCTCTCAGGTGCTCGCCGCGGGCGAGCAGGTGCACCTGATGCCCCGCGGCGGCCAACCGTCCGCCGAAGTAGCCTCCCACCGCTCCAGCACCCACTACTGCTATGCGCATCGTCCGAGTCTACCAACGACCCCCCGCATCGTTGCCGGCGCCCCAGCCTCGACCGGCACCATCACGGTTACTTGCCTGCGAGGCCCCGGACTTCCTTCTTGTTCTCGTACATCTGCCGGTCGGCCGCCCGCAGCAGGTCCCGGAAGACGACTCCGTCCTCCGGATAAACGGCTATTCCCAGGGCCGCTCTCACCTGCACGGTTGCGTCGGCCAGGGTGATCGGTCTGACGATCTCCTGCCTCAGTCGCTCGGCGACCGCTTCGACGACCACCCGGTCGCCGCTGTCGAGGAGCACTGCGAACTCGTCACCACCCAGCCGGGCCACGAGTTCGTTCGGCCGGATGTTCTTCTCGATTCGCTGCGCCACCACACGAAGGACCTCGTCGCCGGTCTCGTGACCGCAACGGTCGTTTATCTCCTTGAACCCGTTGAGATCGAAGTAGAGCATGCTCACCAGTACGTCCTGGCGCCGCTTCATCCAGAAGTGGTTCTTGAGCAGCCGGCGATTGCCTACGCCGGTCAGTTCGTCATGGCTCATCATCTTGACGGCCTCGAACAGCACGGCCTTCCGCCTGGTGATCGAGCTGAGCGTGATTATCAGCCGCTCACCGGCTGGGATGACGGTTATCGAGTACCAGGTGGGGGCGTCGCGGCTGCCGGGTGCGCCTGGAACAGAATGTTCCAGCTCGACCCCTTCACCGCTCTCTAGAGCACGCGCGAGCCGGGAGAAGAGTCCGACCCTCAGCAGGTCGGGCTCGACCTCGCGCAGCCGGCAGCCGAGGAGTTCGACCTCGGCCCGCCCGAGGATCAGGAGCGCCTTCTCGTTCACGCCGAGCACCTCGAAGTCGACGATCTGATCGTCGTCGTCGCGTACCGCAGCGAGAACGGCAACGCCGTATGGAACCTTGTGGAAGAAGGCTTCCCAGAGGTCGGAGTAGCGAAGGATCCGGCTGCTCATGATCGTCTCATCGCCATCTTAAGATATGTGAACCGCAGCTGAATACAGGAAATGTGACTTCCGGTTCCAGGAGGCTTCGGTCGAGGCTTAAGGGGTCGTCGAGGACACGAGCAGGCGCGACCCGTCGAGGCGAGGACGGGGAGCAACTGGTGGCGAAGCCGTCGGCTCCTGCCTCACCACCGGATCCGGAGTAGTTCCGCGGTCGTTACTCAGGCCGGCAGGACGTAGCCCAGCATGAGCAGGTAGTGGCACAGCGCCCCGGCCAGCACGAACAGATGCCAGATCTCGTGGTACCCGAACCTCCCGGGGAATGGATCGGGCTGCTTGAGCCCGTAGATGACCGCTCCGACCGAGTAGAAGGCGCCGCCCAGCGCGAGCCAGAGCAGGCCACCGGGCGGCAGCGCACGTATCAGCGGGACGATGCCGACGACCGCCAGCCAGCCCATCAGCAGGTAGAGGCCGGTGGACAGAAGCCGCGGCGCGCCTAACCAGAAGAGCTTGAACACCACGCCTAGCAGCGCGAACCCCCAGGCCACCCCGAACAGTGACCAGCCCCAGCCAGGGTAGACGTCGCGCAGCGTGATCAGCGTCAGAGGAGTGTAGGAGCCGGCGATGAGCAGGAAGATCGCCGCATGATCGAATATTCGGAGCCGCCTCTGAACCCTCTCCCCCACCGACAGGGCGTGGAGCAGGGTACTGGCGGTGAAGAGCAGCACCAGCGACACGGAGTAGACCGAGAAGGAGATCAGCTTCCACGGTTCGCCAGCCGAGAGCACCACCAGGACGACGCCCCCGACCAGCGCCAGCAGGGCGCCGACGAGGTGGGTGAGGCTGTTCACCGGCTCCCGCACGGTTACGATTCAGAGCCGGTCGCAACCGGCGCATCGTCGAAGGAGCACCAGTCGCTCCAGGAGCCGTGGTAGAGCTTCGCCCCCTCGAGACCGGCCTCCTCCATCGCCAGCAGGTCGTGAGCCGCACTGACGCCGGAACCGCAATAGACGACCACCTCGTCGGCGTCCGCGAGCGTCTCGTAGCGACGTCGCAACTGAGAGGAGCTCCTGAACCTGCCCCCTTCGAGGTTCCCCTCGAACGGGATGTTGATGGCAGAGGGGATGTGGCCGGCGATCGGGTCCAGAGGTTCGACCTCGCCGCGGTAGCGCTGCGGCGCCCGCGCATCGACGAGGACTTTGCCGGCGACTCCCAGGTTCCGCAACACGTAGTCGCGGTCGACCGCCATCTCGCTCCGCACCCGGGGCTCGAACCGGGCGCCCGATGGTTCGGTCACCTCGCGCGTTACCGGATGACCCGCGTCGGTCCAGGCAGCGAAACCGCCGTCGAGCACCTTCACCCGATCGGAACCGAGGTAGCGAAGCAGCCACCAGAGCCGGCTGGCCACCATGCCGTTGCCGGCGTCGTAGGCGACCACGAGGTCGTCATTGCCGATCCCCAGCTCGCCCAGGCGCCCAGCCAGCCGCTCGGGATCGGGCAGCGGGTGCCGCCCTCCATGCCGCCCCAGTGGTGCCGAGAGATCTCGGTCCAGATGGGCGTAGACGGCCCCGGGCAGGTGTCCCTTGCGGTACTCCCGCTCACCGGCTTCGGTGTCGTTCAGGTCGAAGCGAACGTCTACGATGCGCAGCCCGGGTTCGCCCAGGCGCCGCGCCAGCTCGTCCACCTGCATGAGGTTGCTCATGCCCGATTCTACGTCCGGCTCGCCCGCCACCCGGCCACGGCAACCGTTCTCCACTATCATGGAAGGCCGTGTCGCGCAGAAGGATCGACAGCCCCAAGAATGCCAACGTCAAGGAGTTGCTGCGCCTTCGCGAGCGTCGCGCCCGCGACCGGAGCGAGCGCTTCCTGATCGAGGGCGCACGTGAGGTCGAGCGGGCCCTGACCGCCGGAGTGCCACTCCTCGAGGTGCTCGTCGCCCCGGAGGTTGCGCGGCCAGAGACGCTTGCCCTCGCTTCATCGGCCGAGGCCTCGGGGATCCCGGTAACCGAGCTCTCCGCCCTGGCCTTCGAGCGGTTGAGCGCACGAGAGCACCCAGACGGGGTGATGGCGCTCGCACCCACGTGGCGGACCGAACCGGCCGATCTCCGGCTACCGGCCAAGCCGCTCCTGCTCGTCCTCGATGGCCTCGAGAAGCCAGGTAACCTGGGCGCCCTGCTGCGAACTGCCGACGCGGTGGACGCGGATGCGGTGTGCGTCACCGGGCCGGGAACCGACCCGTTCAATCCGAACGTGATACGAGCGAGCATGGGAAGCCTTTTCAGCCGACCGCTGGTGACCGCCTCGACCGAGGGGTTGCGGTCGTTCCTGGCTTCGAAGTCGGTTCGTATAGTCGCTACCTCGCCGGCGGCAGAGAAGCCGTACTGGGATGCGGACCTGACGGGAGGGGTCGCGATCGTGCTGGGGAGCGAGCATGAGGGGCTGGGGTCCGAGTGGCTGCAGGGATCCGATGAAAGGGTGCGCATCCCTATGGCCGGTATGGCCGACAGCCTCAACGTAGCGACCGCCGGGGCGCTGCTGCTCTACGAGGCGCTCCGGCAGCGGCGGGCCGGCTGACGCGATCAGCTAGTACCATTGCCGCATGGTCGATGGATCCGACTACGATGCCTTCATCCCCTTCTATCCTGTGCACGACCTGGCGGCGACCCGTGACTTCTACGTTCGTGAGCTGGGCCTCGTGCTGGAACGCGAGGAGGCAGGCTGCCTCATCGTGAGGGCCGCTGGTGGACATCTTGGCTTCTGCCTTTTCGAGGGGCCGCTTCCGGAACACGACGGTCTCACCCTCGCGCTCGTCGCCAGCGACGTCGATGGGGTGTACAGACGCCTCCGGCGTCTGGGGGCAGAAACCGAGCTTCCCCCACGACGCGACGAGCAGCACCGGGTTCAACGCTTCTATGCCCGTGACCCCGACGGCTACCGGGTCGAGATCCGCAGGTTCCTGGCGCCGCTCGACAGCCGACCGACCTGACTACGAGAGGAGGAGAGCGTGCTGAAAGACTTCCGCGACTTCATCAACAGGGGTAACGTCATCGATCTGGCCGTGGCCGTGGTCGTGGGCTCGGCCTTCGGAGCGATAACCCAGTCGCTCGTCAACGACGTTGTCATGCCACCCGTGGGCCTCCTGTTGGCGGGGGTCGACTTCAACAACATGGGGATTATCCTCCAGGATTCCGCGAGTTACCCGAGCGTGCCCGACGCGGTCGCCGCGGGCGCCCCCGTCCTACGCTACGGAGCCTTCCTCACGACGATCATCAACTTCCTGATCATCTCGCTGGCGATGTTCTCGGTTGTGCGAGGTTACAACCAGCTGCGGCGGCGCTTCCAGCGCCAGGAGGCGGTCACTCCGGGCCCCCCTCCCGCACCCTCACGCCAGGAGGTCCTGCTGGCCGAGATCCGTGACCTGCTGGCGGCACAGAACGCCGCGGGTCGAGGGGGACCTGGCGGCGACTAGTAGAGGATCACGAACTCGAGTGTGGCGGGCCCGCTGCGCATTATCGAGTCGGCCGCGACCACCCCGATCGTCACCGGTCCCGTCATCCTCAGGAGCTGGTTGGTGAAGCTCTCCTCGGACGTCGTGAACTGCGGCGGTTCGGTGGAGAACAGTCCGGCGATGGTCAGCCGACGTTCGGTCTCGCGCACGAGGTCGAGCACTGCGGCCCTGAGGTCCGACTGTGAGGCCCTCAGCTCCTCGGTGCCCACGTGGATTTTGCGACTTGTGATGAGCTGCCCGCGGGCGAAGACCTGGCCGTTCTCGTACGCCTCGACCGAGACCTCCACCTGGCTGGACGAGCGGAACTGGTTGCGGGGTGAGATCAGCACCACCAGCAGCTCCCCGTCGGTCTGTGAGAGCAGAGACACCAGGCTGTCGAACTGCTCGGCGCTGAGTACCACCTCTCCGCTCCCTCGTCTTGCGGTCGCCACGCTCGCATCGCGCACGAAGCCGGCGATCGCCTCCCGAGCGGCCGCGGGATCTGAGGCGCTCACCAGTCCGCTGTAGATGACGTCGCCGGTGCCGTAGGTGACGTCACCCTGAGCGAACGCCTCGGCCTGCCTCTGCAGGTTCCTCAGCAGCTCACTCTGCTCCTCCAGCTGGAGCTGGAGCTCACCCAAAGAGGTCTGCAGATCCTCGGCACGCGCGTTGCTGGTTCGCACGTCCTCCCGCAGAGTGCTGTTGAGCTGCTCGAGGTTGTCGTTGAGCAGAAGCAGCTCCTGGTTGCTGGCGTCGAGTTCCGCGGCCCGCTGTTCGAGCCCGCGGTTCTGGTTCTCGAGGCTCTGGTTCTGGGCACGGAGTTGACTGTTCTGCGCTCGCAGGCGGTCGGCCTCCTGACCCAGGCTGGCGATCTGCTGTCCGAGGCTCTCCACCTGACCCTGCAGCCCCTCGATCTCGGTTTCCAACGCCTGAGCCTGCGCGTCGGCCTCGTCGCGCTGGGCGATCGCCGCTTCGCGAGCGGCCATCGCCTCCTCCAGGTTCGCCTCCGTCGCCGTGAGCTCCTCCCTGACCAACGCGAGCTGCTGCTGCTGCTGCTGAAGCCTGGTGTTGCTGTCCGCCAGCGCGCGCTGCATCTCGGCGATCTGGCCTTCCAGGACCGCCACCTGCTCCCGAGCGCGTTCGGCGTCCTGCCGCGCCTGCCTCGCCTGGTCCTCCCGCTGCACGGTGAGTGACTGCGCCGTTTCGAGATTCTTTATCGCGACCTGCAGGTCCTGTTGCGTATCGGAGAGGTTCCCCTCGAGGGTCGCCAGGTCCGAATTGGCGGCGTCCAGCTGCTCCCTGAGGGCGGTCACCTCTCCCTGCAACCGGTCGCGTTCCGCCTGCAGTTGCTCGGCCTCTTCCCGGGCCGCGGCGGCGTCGGCTCGTGCCCGCTCGGCCTGGTCGCGCGCCGTCTTGGCATCGGCTTCGGCCTCCTGTTGAGCGTCGGTGGCGTCGGCAAGCTGCTGCTCGACCTCGGCCAGCTCGAGGGCTGCCTGGTCGTAACGCTCGCTCACCTGGCGCAGTGAGGTACGCAGAGTCTCCACCTCGTTGCGTAGCGCGTTGGCCTCTTCGCTCAACTGGCGGTACTCGGCTTCGGCCCGGGCCCTCTCCTCTTGCGCCTGGTCCCGCTGCGTCTCCGCCTCCGCCAGGAGCTCCTGACCTTGGGCGATCCGCTGCTGCAGTCGTTCTATCTGGTCGCTGAGCTGCCGCTGCTCCGACTGGAGCAGGCTCAGCTGCCGTGCGGTGCGTTGGGCGTTGAGCAGCGTCGCCGTGGCGTTCTCGAAGGCGAGTGCCAGCACGACGAGGGTGGTGAGCATGATGACGATACCTGCTATCACGCCCACTATCTGACCGGTGACCTTGGGCCTCGTACCGAATAGGCTCAAGCGCCTGCGGCCCACGAGGGTACCGAGGCGGTCACCGGCGTAGGCGATGATGCCGGCGAGCAGCACCAGCAGCACGACCAGACCGAGTAGGTAGATCATCGGGACGCGCCCTCAGTCCAGCGGCTCCGGGACGAGCCCGCAAGCCTCAAAGCTGGAAGTCGCTCCCAAGGTAGAAGGTACGAACATCGGCGTCCTGCGCGAACTGGGCCGGCGTTCCCGAGAAGCGGACGCGGCCGTCGAACATCAGGTAGACGCGATCGGCGATCGCCAACGTCTCGCGGACGCTGTGATCGGTGAGGAGAACGCCAAGCCCGCGCCGTTCCCGCAGTTCGGCGATCAGGATCTGGATCTCGCGGATCGACTTCGGATCGACGCCGGTGAACGGCTCGTCGAGGAGGATGTAGGAGGGGTCGGTGGTGAGCGACCTGGCTATCTCGAGACGGCGCCGCTCGCCGCCGGAGAGGGTGTCGGCCCGCTGCAGGCCAAGATGGGCGAGCCCGAACTCCTCGAGCAGCTCCTGCGCCTTGGCCTCCTGCTTGTGGCGCGGCATGCCCTGGAACTCGAGGATGGCCAGCAGGTTGTCGCGAACGCTCATCTTCCGGAAGGCACTCGGTTCCTGCGCCAGGTAACCGAGCCCCTGCCGGGCGCGCCGGTGCATGGGCCAGCTCGTTACGTCCTGGCCTCCGAGCTCGATCCTGCCCGACTGCGGCCGCACGAAACCGACCATCATGTAGAAGGTGGTAGTCTTGCCGGCACCATTGGGTCCGAGGAGAGCGACTATCTCGCCGGGCTCGAGCCTGAGGTCGACCCCCGAAACGACCGGTCGGCGGCCGTAGCGCTTCACGAGGCCGGTCGCCGCGAGATGCTTCTCGCTCGACTCGGCGCGAGCGCTCTCGTAGGGGGGGCCTGTAAGCGCCGACATACCGGGTCATGCTAACACGGGCCTCTCGGCCGCCGAAGCGTAGTCTGTGACACCTGTTGCCACTGCAGCTGCGGTCCCTATCGATCTCCGGGCGCCCGTGACGTGGTGCCACGCATGGCCGCTTGCTAACATCCGGGGATGCTTCTGGAAGAGATCCGGCTCCCTGCGGCCGGCGACGAGTTCCCCTTCGATCTCGAGATGCTGCGCGGTACCAGCGAACTCAGGCTCGACCGGCCGGTAACGCTGATAGTCGGAGAGAACGGCAGCGGCAAGAGCACGCTGCTGGAGGCGATCGCGCTGGCGGCGGAGCTGCCTGTCGTGGGCAGCTTCGAGGTCGCTGGAGCCGACCCGTCGCTTGGAAAGGTCGCTCCGCTGGCAGACGCGATCAAGCTTTCCTGGAGCCACCGGACCCGCCGGGGCCTGTTCCTCAGGGCAGAGGACTACTTCGGTTACGTCAAGGCTCAGAATCGGATGAAGTCGGAGATGCGCTCGCAGCTCCAGCGCCTGCGGGACGAGAACCCGGGCATGCCGGAACCGGAGCTGAGGCGGATAAGCTCCCCCTACGCAGGCTCATTGGCGGCCACCGACAGTCGGTACGGCGGCGACCTCGACGAACGCAGTCACGGAGAGAGCTTCCTCTCGCTCTTCAAGGGGAGGCTCGGCGGCGCAGGTCTCTACCTGCTCGACGAGCCGGAGGCCGCTCTCTCACCGCTCCGTCAGCTTGCGTTTCTGGCACTGGTCAAGGAGGCGGTGGCAAGGGGCGCACAGTTCCTCATCGCCACCCACGCCCCGATACTGATGGCCTACCCCGGCGCTCGCGTCTACGAGGTGCGGGGCGCGGATGTCGTCGCCGCCGAGTTCGACGAGCTCGAGCATGTGCGAACGATGCGAGCCTTCCTCGACTCGCCGGAAGCGTACCTGAGGCACCTCTGATGGGTTCGCGCGAGCACGAGGTCGTGGGGGCCACGCGCCGTCCGCTTACGGCCGAGTCGCTCGCACTGGGACTCCGGAACGCCGGTCTGGAGTCGGGGCAGACGGTGCTCGTGCACAGTTCGCTCAGTTCGCTGGGCTGGGTCGTGGGCGGTCCCGTCGCCGTGATCGAGGCGCTGCTGATCGTCCTCGGGCCATCCGGGACGCTCGCGATGCCCAGCCACAACGGCGAAAACTGCGACCCGTCCCTGTGGCAGAACCCGCCCGTTCCACGGGAGTGGTGGCAGACGATCCGCGAGTCGATGCCGCCGTTCGATCCCGAGAAGACGCCCACCAGGGGAGTGGGAGTCATCGCCGAAGCGTTCAGATCGTGGCCCGGCGTCAAGCGCAGCGTCCACCCCACGGTTTCCTTCGCTGCACTCGGCCCGCGAGCTTCGTTGATAACCGCGAACCACGACCTGGAGGACGCTCTCGGGGACGGGTCGCCTCTGGCCCGGCTCTACGACCTCGATGCCTCCGTCCTGCTCCTGGGGGTGGGGCACGCCAGCAACACGTCTCTGCACCTCGCCGAAGCCCGCGCCCGGTACAGGGGGAAAGTTTGGCAAGAGACAGGTTCTGCTGTCTTGCGGAACGGCAGGCGCGAATGGGTCGAGTACCGGCCCCTGGACTACGACTCGGACGACTTCGACGCCCTCGGGAGCGATTTCGAAGCCGCCGGCGCCGTACGGGTCTCGAAGGTGGGCCAGGCCCAGCTTCGTCTGATGAGTCAGCGGGAATTGGTGGAGTTCGGTGTCGGTTGGCTGGAGGAGAATCGCCAGGCTTGACTCTACTCATATGAGGTTATACTCACGTGCTGGTACACCCTCATGGAGGTAGAAGTAGCTGCCTCGGCGCCGGCTCGAAGTCTGCCTTTATCGGATCGATAGCGAACGCAGGCAGGTGGTGACCAGGATTCCGCTCGCCGAATAGCATAGCTTCGACCTGACTAAGACTCCAGCAGCCCCCATACCTTCCGCAGATCCGCAACGAACCGCTCCATCTCCTCCCGGCGTTCACTCCCCTCCCGCTTTCTCAGGATCGCCGACGGGTGGAGGGTCGAGGTCGCGAAATCGGCGCGGTCGAACGCCACGAGGTCCCCATGCTGCTTCGATACTCGGTGCTTCGGACCGAACAGGGTCTTGGCGGCGGTCGCTCCCATCGCCACCAGGATCCGTGGCTTTATCCGCTCGATCTCGGCATCGAGCCAGGGCAGGCAGGCGTCGATCTCGCGTTGATTCGGCGTGCGATGGAGTCTGCGCTTGCCCCGCGGCTTCCACTTGAAGTGTTTCACGACATTAGTCAGATAAGTTTCGCCCCTGTCGATCCCGGCCGCTTCGAGCGCGCGGTCCAGCAGTCTGCCCGCAGGGCCCACGAACGGCTTGCCCTGCAGGTCTTCGTCGTTGCCCGGGATCTCCCCCACCAGCATCAGCCTGGAGCGCACCAGCCCCTCGCCGAAAACAGCCTGCGTAGCGTCCCGATAGAGCGGGCAGCCGCGGCAACCCTGCACCGCAGCGCGCATCGCTTCCATGCTCGCTCGTTCCGGCACGAACTCCTCTGCCCCCGGATAATCGCTGGCGGTCATCGGTTCCGACGATAGCGGCACGGCCGAGTTGTGCCTTCTCCACGGCGCACACTCCCGGCGCTCGCGAGAATGACCTTGTCCATGGGACCACGGCTCGTAATCGCCCACAGCCACTACTCGCTAGGATTCGGCACCGCCTCCGTCGAGGAGCTCGTCCGCTGGGCGGTGGAGTCTAACGTCTCGGCCCTCGCCCTGACCGACATCGAGACTCTTGCCGGGCAGATCAGGTTTCACGATGCCTGCTGCCTGGCAGGCGTCAAACCCCTCACCGGGGTCGAACTTCGTGCCGGCTTCTCGAGGCGCAGCGTTGGCCCGGCGGCGGGCCGGCTGCTCCTGCTGGCCCGCGACGACGAGGGTTACGGAAATCTGTGCCGGATAACGAGCCGCAGGCGCCGGCGCTCGGAGACGGGCGATCCGCTGGAGTCACTGGCGGGGGCGACCGGAGGGCTCTACTTGCTGAGCGACGACGTTGGGGTCATCGAGAGGCTAGCGCGCCTTCATGGGGTGGACTTCGACTCGGTCCGCATGCTCGACTCGACTTCGAGCCTCGCCGGAACAGGGGTGATAACAGCAGCCATCCCTGAAGTCACCGCGCTGAAGGAACAGGACGTTCAGCTGCACCGCTTGCTCATGGCGATACGTCATCGCCTGACGGTGGGCGAGGTGCGGCAGTCACGGATCGACAGCGCAGTGGATCCTGGACGACCGGCTGCATCGAGCACCGGCTCGGTGCGGTCGGAAGAGATAGAGCGGATGGTGGAAACGTTCACGCTCGACCTGAGGACCCCGGAAAGGATCCAACCCCGACTGCCGGAGCTTCAACCCGGCGCCGCTGCCGGCGAACTGAGGAATCGCTGCAGGAACGCCCTCGATGCCCTCGCTCCCACCGGTGGCGATGCCTACGCCGCCCGGCTCGAGCGAGAGTTGACAACGATCGAGAACCTGGGGTTCGCCGACTACTTCCTGGCTGTCGCCGAGATAGCGAGAGGCGCCCGCGAACTACGGGTGGAGACCGCCGGACGCGGTTCCGCAGCCGGATCGCTCGTCGCCTTCCTGCTGGGCGTCACCACCATCGACCCGGTAGCGTCCGGCCTCCTCTTCGAGCGATTCCTTCACGAGCAGCGGCAGGCACCGCCCGACATCGATCTCGACGTTGCCTCGATCGGCCGTGACGAGCTCAACCGTTGGGTAGTGGGCCGGTTCGGGAGGGAACGGGTCGCCGGGATCGCCGCCTACTCCACCTTCCGCGCCCGCAGCGCCATCAGAGCTGGCAGCGGGGCACTTGGTATCTCGCGCAGCAAGGTCGACTGGCTCGTGCGACAGTACGCCTCGATGAGGGACCGCGATCTGTCCGAGGGCGACCGGCTAGAACTGGCGTTACAGCAGAGCGGCCTCCCATCGGTTCGGCAAGCGGCACCGCTCATCCGCCGGCTCCTCGGCATGCCGTCGCACCTCTCAGCCCACCCTGGCGGCATCGTCATCGGCGACCGCCACCTCGACGAGCTGGTGCCACTGGAGCTCGCGCCCGGCGGAAAGCTGGTCACCCAGTACGACTACGGCGCGGTCGAGCGAGCCGGCTTCCTCAAGATCGACCTGCTTGGCAATCACTTCCTGAGCGAGATGCAGGAGTCGCTCGAAGGGCTGCCCGGAGTGCCGACGATCCCCAAGGATGACGCCCTCACCTGGGAAACTCTCGACCGGGCCGATACGATCGGCTGCTTCCAGGTGGAGAGTCCGGCGATGCGCTCGGTACTGAGACGCCTGCCGATGAAACGGTTCTCCGACCTGGTGGCTGCCCTGGCCGTGGTACGTCCGGGTGCCGCAGCCGGAGCCTCCAAGGAGCGTTACATCCGGCGAGCTCGCGGCGAGGAGCGGTTCCGGCCGCTCGAACTGCTGGGCGAAGTCGTCGATGACGAACGATATGCAGACTTGCGGGAGAGGCTCCTGCGAACGAACGGCGTACTGCTCTACGACGAGGACATCATCCGGCTGCTGTCGGCCGTGGGCGGCATGAGCCTCGCTTCGGCCGACGCCCTGAGGAGCGCGTTGATATCGGCAGGAGAGGATCCCGCGGCATTGACCCGGCTCGGTGACGAGTTCGTAACGAGGGCCGTGGACTCGGGAGCCCGCGCGGGAACGGCCCAGAACGCCTGGAGCGCCGCCTCCCGTTTCGCCTCCTACTCGTTCGCCGAAGCACACGCCGCCAGCTACGCCGACCTCGCCTGGAAGGCGGCCTGGCTGCGCACCCACGCACCGCTGCAGTTCGGCTGCGCGCTACTGAACCATCACCGCGCCCTCTACCCGCTTCGCACGATCGCCGCGGCGATCCAGCGTTGGGGCGTGGAAATCGTGTTGCCCTCCGTCAATTCGTCGGCGCTCTCGGCGAAGCTGGTCGGCGACGGGGTGCTGATCGGGCTGTCGGCGATCAAGGGCCTTAACCGCCGAACCGCCGGCGACATCATCGGGGGCCGGCCATTCCGCGACCTGGGGAAGTTGATCGACGTCGCCCGTCCCGCCAGGAGCGAACTAAGGGGGCTCATCCTGTCGGGCGCCTGCGACGAACTGCCGCCCCTCTCCCCCGATGCGTACCCGCATGTCCACGACGTCGTGCTCGAAGGGTTCGAGGGAGAGGTGCCTCCTAGAGCGCTCAGCGAGGTACTGAGCCGAGTCGAGGCCCGGCCCCGGGAGGGTGCCGACGCGGACGAGTTCCGGCACTACCAGCAGTTGGTGCGCGTACGCAACGAGATCGAGATCCTCGGCATGCACGTAACCGAGCACCCGATGCGGCTATTGAGGGCAGAAGCAGAGGAACTGGGTTGCTTGCCGGCGACCGCCCTCGACACCCGCATCGACCGCTCCGTACGCTTCGCCGGGATCCTGGCCGCTGCTCGCCGCGTTCCCACGCGCGAGGGGGAGCTGCGCTACCTCACCTGGGAGGATGAGACCGGGCTCGTCGAGGGCGTGCTGTTCCCGGCTGCGAACGAGCGCCTTGGCCGCAGGCTCACGACGCCCGGGCCTTACCTGATGGAAGGAACCGTGCGAGCGCCCGACGGCGACCTGCAGCTCGTGGTCACGGAGCTGAGGCCGTTTCACGAGCGGTAGGAACTGAGGCGGGTCTTCGGAGCTGCGAGCTGATCGGGTCGAGGTCTCAGGTTCTCCGGTAACGGGCGCCGGCGGGATCCCGCTCCATGTAGCCGTAGTCGATGAAGCTCCGGCGCACTCTGGCCGTGTCCTCGTGGAAGCGGCCGAGGATTTCATTGACCTCTCTTTCAGAGTACTCGCGACCCGGCTCGAACTGCTCGAGCAGGTAGCGCACCAGCACCAGGTACTTCTTCTCCTGAGCAGGGAAGGTGGCATGGACGATACAGCTTTCCTCGAGCCGTCCCGCCTCACGCAAAGCCCTCCCCTGCTTGACAAGGGCACTGGTCGATTCAAGGAGATCGCTCACGAGCTCAGGTTCGCCTCCAACCCGTTGACCGCCTCCCCGAAGCCGGGGAAGCGGCGGGTGAAGACGGACTTCGGGAGATAGTCGTCGATCTGCTTCGCCAGGGTCTACCCCTCGATAGTCAGAAGGAACGGCTCCTCGATCGCCTCGCAGATCCAGCGGAGGAACCTGGCGGCGGCAGCGCCATCGATGAGACGGTGATCGTAAGTGAGCGACACCGGCATGATCAGCCGAGGAACGAACTTGCCTTTGTCGCGATCGAATACCGGCTGGTAATCGCCCCGTGACACCCCCAGAATCGCAACATCGGGCGGGTTGACGATGGGAGTGAAGCCGGTACCGCCGATCCCTCCCAGGTTGCTCACGCTGAAGTTGCCGCCCTGCATCTCATCCAGTCCCAGCTTCCGGTCGCGCGCCTTCTCTGCCAACTCGCCCAGCTCGACAGCGAGCTGGATCATGCTCTTCTTGTCGGCGTCCCGGATGACCGGGACCAGCAGCCCTGAGTCGGTGTCTACAGCTACCCCTACGTTCACGTACTTCTTGTAGACGATCTCCTGCGCGTCGGTGTCGATGGAGGCGTTGAAGTCGGGGAAGCGCCTGAGGGCGGCGGCCACGATCTTGAGGATCATGGCGGTGGGCGTGAGCTTGGCCCCCACCTCCTCGGCACGCTTGCCGTAACGCTTTCGCAGGCGCTCGAACTCCGTGATGTCGGCCTTGTCGAAGTGGGTGACCATCGGCACGGTCGCCCAGGCATTGGTCATCGACCTGACCGTCGCCTTGCGGACGCCGCTCATAGGCTTGCGCTCCACCTCGCCCCACTTCGAGAAGTCGGGCAGAGGGGCCGCCGCCGGGCGTGCCGGACCGGCGCTGGCGGCTGCGCCTCCCTCGACGAAGCGGATGACGTCCTGGGCCGAGATCCTGCCGAGCAGTCCGCTGCCCGGTACCTGCCGGATGTCGATCCCCTTCTCCCGGGCCAGCCGCCTCACCGACGGAGCAGCCGGGACGAGGCCGCCATCGCCCCCGGCTTCTCTGGCCGGTGTCGGTGGCGTGGGCCGGCGCTGCGATGCCTGCAGCGGACCGGTCTCGGCCCCATCGCGCGGCTCGCCCTCGCGGCGCCGTTCCGCCGGCACCGGTGAGCCTCGGCCTTCATCCGGCTTCGCTTCGACGGCTTCCGGTTCGGCCTCCGCCGCAGGCTTCTCCGCTGCGTCGCTGCCCTCACCAACGGTGAGAACCACCTGCCCGACCTTGGCCTCTTCGTTCTCCTTGACCCCTATCGACTCGACGGTGCCCGCCACGGTGGAGGGGACCTCTACCACCGCCTTGTCCGTCTCCAGCTCGAGCACGGGCTGGTCGACCTCGATCCGGTCACCCACGTCGACCAGAACACGGACGACGGTGCCGGCCTCGATGCCCTCACCGACCTCCGGGAGCTTGAACTCTTTAGCCACTTGCACTCTCCCTCAGGAAACGAACGGGTTCCGCTTGTCCCCGTCGATCTCCAGGTCCTTCATCGCCCGGACAACGGTATCACGGCCGAGTTCACCCTCGTCAGCGAGGGCCGAGAGCGTCGCGATCGCGATGTACCTCGCGTCGACCTCGAAGAAGTCGCGCAGCTCCTCACGCGCCTCGCTTCGTCCGAAACCGTCGGTACCGAGAGCGACCATGCGCCGCGGCAGGTGGCCGGAGAGCGCGTCGGGCAGCAGTCTCAGGTAGTCTGACGCCGCGACGAACACCCCTTCGCGGTCCGCCAGTGTCGACGCTACGAAACTGGTGCGAGGCTCTTCCTGCGGATGCAGCCTGTTCCAACGTTCCGTCTGGAGGGCGTCCAGGTGCAACTCCTTGTATGAGGTCGCGCTCCAGACGTCGGCGGCCACCTCGTACTTGGCCAGCAGCTCCTGTGCCTCGAGTACCTCGTTCATGATCGAGCCGGAACCGAACAGTTGCGCCCGCATCTTGAACTTGCCCTTGCCCTTGCCATGAGGTGACGGCCGGAAGAGGTAGAGCCCCTTCAGTACACCCCGCTCGAGCTCCTCGCGACTCAGGTGTTCCGGCGCGGCCGGCTGCGGGTAGTTCTCGTTGCCGATGGTGAGGTAGTACTGCAGGTCCTCCTGCTCCCGGTACATCCGCCTCATGCCGTCCCGGATCACGATCGCCAGTTCGTAGGCGAACGCCGGGTCGTAGGCCTTGAGGGTGGGTACCGGATAGGCCAGCACATGCGAGTTGCCGTCCTGGTGCTGCAGGCCCTCGCCAGCGAGGGTGGTACGTCCGGCAGTAGCGCCGAGCATGAAGCCGCGGGTGCGCATGTCGCCCGCCGCCCATACGAGGTCGCCTATGCGCTGGAAACCGAACATCGAGTAGTAGACGAAGAAGGGGATGGTGTTGACGCCATGCGTTGCGTAGGCGGTACCCGCTGCGATGTAGGAGGAGATCGAGCCGGCCTCGGTGATCCCCTCCTCGAGGATCTGGCCGTCCTTCGACTCCTTGTAGTAGAGCAGGTTCTCCTTGTCGACAGGCTCGTAGAGCTGGCCGATGCTCGAGTAGATGCCTATCTGCCGGAAAAGCGCCTCCATGCCGAAGGTGCGGGCCTCGTCGGGGATGATCGGCACCACCAGCCGGCCCCAGGTCTCGTCGCGAAGCAGCTTGCGGAGGATCGATACGAAGACCATCGTGGTCGAGACGGCGCGCTCGCCGGTGCCCTCGAAGAACTCCTCGAACAGTTCGCTCGCCGGGGGATCGAGGGGTTCCGCCTTCACCCGCCGTTGCGGCACGAATCCGCCCAACGCCTCGCGCCGCTCGATCAGATAGCGGAACTCGGGACTGTCTTCCGGCGGGCGGTAGAAGGGGAACTTCCCTATCTCATCGTCGGAGATGGGTATGTCGAAGCGGTCGCGGAAGGCCCGCATCTCGTCCTCGGTGAGCTTCTTCTGCTGGTGGGTGACGTTCTTCCCTTCGCCCGATTCGCCTAGTCCGTAACCCTTGACGGTGCGGGCGAGGATCGCGACCGGCGAGCCGCTGTGTTCCACGGCGCGTTTGTACGCCGCGAACACCTTGATCGGGTCGTGACCGCCCCGGTTGAGCTGATCGATGTCCTCATCGCTCCAGCCTTCTATGAGCTTCTGGAGCTGGGGGGTGTTGAAGAACTTCTCGCGCAACTCCTCGGCCCCGAAGGCGGCGTAGCGCTGCGATTCGCCGTCGACGAGCTGATTGAAGCGCTCGATGAGCACGCCTTCCTCGTCCTTCTCGAGGAGAGCATCCCAGCCCCGGCCCCAGGCGACCTTGATCACGTGCCAGCCGGCGCCCCGGAAGAGACCCTCGAGCTCCTGCATGATCTGTCCGTTGCCGTACACCGGCCCGTCGAGGCGCTGCAGGTTGCAGTTGACGACCCAGATGAGGTTGTCCAGTTTCTCCCGTTTCGCGACCTTGATAGCCCCCAGGGTTTCCGGTTCGTCGGTCTCACCATCTCCCAGGAACGCCCACACCTTGCCGTTGCCACGCGGCTTGAGGCCGCGGTTCTCAAGATAGCGATTGAAGCGCGCCTGATAGATCGACATGATCGGCCCGAGGCCCATCGATACCGTGGGAAAGCTCCAGTAGTCGGGCATGAGCCACGGGTGCGGGTAGGAGGAGAGCCCCGGGTCGTCCTGGAGTTCGCGCCGGAAGTTCCGCAGGCGCTCCACGTCGAAACGCCGCTCGAGGTAGGAGCGAGCGTAGATACCGGGCGAGGAGTGCCCCTGGAAGTAGATCTGATCGGCGTCGACGCCTGCGTCCGGACCACGGAAGAAGTGGTTGAAACCCACCTCGTAGAGGGTTGCAGCCGAGGCGTAACTGGAGATGTGGCCGCCGATCCCGTCCGAGAGCTTGTTCGCTCGCACCACCATGGCCATCGCGTTCCAGCGGATGAGGTTGCGGATCCGCCGCTCGAGCTGAAGGTCGCCGGGATACTCGGGCTCTTCCTCGCCCGGGATGGTGTTCACGTACGGGGTGGTCTGGGTGAACTCCAGCTCCACGCCGTGTCGCCTGGCATGGCCCTCGAGCCTATCGAGGATCTCCAGGACTCGTTCGGGCCCGCCCGAGGCGAGTACGTAATCGAGCGACTCGAGCCACTCGCGCGTCTCGATCCGATCCAGTTCCCGCCTCTCGGCCGGCTCCAGTTGCGAACGATCGACGTTCAGTAGTTCGTCCAGTACGTCTGCCATTGCCAGCTTCTGTCCTCTCACGAGTGGACGTGCATCGTCGTTCCGGCGTGATCGTCTCTTGCGGTGCCGGGTGGATCCTTCGATGCCGTCGTCGCCTCTGCTTGTGTTGCGCCCGTCGACGGGCCTGTCGACCCAGTCTACACCCCGGCGCTCGGCGCTCCGAAGCCGCTACTAACGTAATTTCTCCGGCTCGGGTGTGCTTCAGCGGAAGTAGCGGAGCAGCCAGGCGATCAGGTTCAGCAGGATGGTCAGGCCTACGCTCACCACCAGCATCGACCCGAGCGGGATGAACACCCGGGTGTTGCCGCGGCGGATGTCTATATCCCCTGGCAGCGAACCGAACCAGGAGAGGGCTCGGGGGAAGAAGGCGAGGAGAACGCCGGCCAGTAGCAGGAGCAGTCCGAAGATGATCAGAAGTCTTGCCATCGCCCGAGGATATAGCGGAGCGGAAGCGGGCAGGTGGCCCCTTTACCTGCTCGAGAAGCTGCTCCCGGGGCAGGTCGGCGGTGCCGGTGCTCGGCCAGTTCACCGGTTCCCAGAGCTATCTTCCGGAAGGGGTATCGTTCGGAGGCGCGAAGAGCCGACGGGTGCAGCTGCCCGCCCGTCCGACCGAGGAACCGCATGGACTTCAGCAGGAACATCGTACTCAAGGAGAACTACGCCTTCCTGGTGGCGGACCAGGAAGGCCAGGTGGAACGAGGCGAGCGCGGCCTGTACAGCAGAGATACCCGCTTCCTCGACCGCTACCGTTGGCGAGTCACACCGGAGCTGCAGACGCTGCTCATCGACTCGGCGCGCCCCGACCGGTTCCGGGCGCACCATGCCCTCCTCGACAACCATCACCAACAGCTGGCTCTGCGACGTACGGTCAGGGTGAGCGCCGATCGACTGCTCGACACGCTGGTCGTCGAAGCAACCGGTCTCGAGCCCAGGGTCGTGACTCTCGAACTCGAGTTCGACAGCGACTTCGCCGACCTGTTCGAGGTTCGCGGCTGGGGGGAGACCGACCGGCGAGTGAAGCGCAAGCATGAAGGCAGCAACGCTCGACTCGACTACCGGGCGCGTGATGGCCGCGAGATCGCCACCCTGCTGTCGCTGTCGGAGGCCCCAGAGTGGAAGGACACGGGCAGGGCTCGATTCGTTCTCGAACTCCAGCCGGGCGAAACGCGAACGCTGGAAGTCGAGGTGGAGATGCAGGACGGCAGCGTCGAGGTCGTGCCCCGCATCGACTACCTGGAGTGGCGCGAGCGGTTCTCGGCCCTGTCGATCCCGACGGGCAGGCAGCGGGTGGTTCAGAGGGCGATCGACGACCTGCGCGCGCTGCTCCTCTTCACCGAGGACGGCCCCTTCCCTGCCGCCGGCATCCCCTGGTTCGTGGCCGCGTTCGGGCGCGACGCCCTGTTGACGGGCGCGATGCTGCTGCCGTGGGCTTCCGAAGTCGCCGAGGGAACACTCCGGTACCTCGCCCGTCACCAGGGGAAGCGGCACGATCCGTTCCGCGCCGAAGCCCCCGGGAAGATCATGCACGAGTTGCGCTTCGGCGAACTCGCCCGCACCGGCCGGGTGCCTCACTCCCCCTACTACGGCACGGTCGATGCGACTCCGCTCTTCATAGTCCTTCTGGGCAGACTCCATGAGACCGCAGGCAGGCCCGAACTGGTGCGGGAGCTCAGGCCCAACTGGGAGGCTGCCCTCGACTGGATGGAGCGCGAGGGCGACATCGACGGCGACGGTTTCCTCGAGTTCACGCCGGCACGGCCCGGGGAGGGGCTGAACGTTCAGTCGTGGAAAGACTCCGAGGACTCCATGAGTCACTCGGACGGCACACTCGCTCAGGGTGAACTGGCCGTCTCCGAGGTCCAGGGCTACGCCTTCGAGGCGTACCTGGCGGCCGCCAGCTTCTACGCAGAACTCGGCGAGGCGGAGGCAGCTTCACGCTATCGGGAGCGTGCCGGGGAGCTTCGGGCCGCCTTCGACGGAGCGTTCTGGATCGAAGAGATGGGCACCTACGCGCTGGCGCTGGATGGTGAGAAGAGACCCCTCGCGGTCCACAACTCCGATGCCGGTCACCTGTTGTGGAGCGGCATAGTGCCCCGGGAGCGGGCGCCCAGACTGGTCGAGACGCTCTTCTCGGCCAAGAACTGGAGCGGTTGGGGCTTCCGCACGCTCGGCAGCACCGAACGGCGTTACAACCCGGTCTCCTACCACAACGGCTCGGTGTGGCCTCACGACAGCGCCCTGATAGCGGCAGGAATGGCCAACTACGGCTTCACAGCCGAGGCTTCCCGGGTAAGAGATGCTCTCTTCGACCTGGCCCAGACCCAACCCGACCTGCGGCTGCCCGAGCTGGTCGGAGGCTACGACCGGAGCCCGGCTCACTCGCCCGGATCCACTTCCAGCCCGCCGATCCCCTACCCGGTCGCGTGCAGACCGCAGGCCTGGGACGCGGCTACGACCGTCTACCTGCTGTCGCTGCCGGACGATTGAGAGCCCGAGCGGTCCGTCTCGGCCCTCTGCCTCCACCGGAGAGGCAGGTGACGAGCGCCGGGGGAGGGTATAGCTACGGGCGGGAGGCGCCGCCCGAGCTACCTTCACTCGTGATGAGCCTCGGTCTTCATCGCGCTGCCTTCGGGGATGTGCTTGCGCTTCTTGCTCATGAGCGACGCCCCGATGCTGACCGCCAGTACCGCCACGATCACCGCCAAGCTCATCCAGGTAGGCGGGTGCCAGAAGGCGCTCACGAGCATCTTCACGCCTACGTAGCTCAGGATCACGGCGAGGCCATACTCGAGGTAGACGAACCTGTCGATGATGCCAGCCAGCAGGAAGTAGAGGCTCCTGAGGCCCAGGATCGCGAAGATGTTACTGGTGAAGACGATGAACGGCTCCTGGGTGATGGCGAAGATGGCGGGAATGCTGTCTACGGCGAATACGACGTCGGTCGCTTCGATGAGCACGAGGACCAGCAGCAACGGCGTAGCGGCAAGCTGACCGCCGTTCCGGATGAAGAAGCGGGAGCCGTGGTACCGCTCGGTAATCGGTATGAAGCGGCGTATGAGCCGGAGAATCGGATTCCGTTGTACGTCGATCAGCTCGTCGTCGTCGCCCTTGAAGAGCAGGCGCAGACCGGCGAACACCAGGAAGGCGCCGAAGAAGTAGATGATCCAATGGAAGTTCTCGATCAGGGCGACACCGAGGAAGATCATCGCCCCGCGCATGAGGAGCGCCCCGAGGATCCCCCAGAAGAGCACGCGGTGCTGATAGCGTGCCGGCACCGAGAAAGCGGAGAAGAGCAGCACGAAGACGAATATGTTGTCGACAGAGAGCGAGTATTCGATCAGGTAGCCGGTGAGGAACTCGATCCCCACCTGGGGTCCGGCCAGGAAGTAGAGTCCGGCGTTGAAGAGCAGACCGAGGCTCACCCAGAACGCCACCCAGCGGGCGGCCTCGCCTACCGAGATGACGTGCTCCTTGCGGTTGAAGACGCCCAGGTCCAGAGCCAGCATCGCCAGGACGAAGACCAGGAATCCGATCCAGAAGATTAGCGGGACTTCCACGAGTTAGGCCTCCTGACTAGCCGCGGCCGCGCCGGCCGCAGCTGTCAGGTCTCGCTTCTATCCTCGCGCACCGGGCTCCCCGCCGGAGACCGTGTTGACGATGCGCAACCCCGATTTGAGATTTGTGTCGGGTGGCTACTCCCCTGTGCCCGCACATCGTACTACGTGACCGACGGACCAAGTGTCGGTCGGGGCTTGGACCCCAGTTCACGGCCCCGAGTTCAGGGCCCGGAGCCCGTGACCCGGGGCGGAGTCGGTGCCCCCCATGTGTCGGTCGAGCCCAGGGCCCCAGAGCCGGAACCGTCGCGACCCTTCGCTCCCGTCGAGTCCGCGGACGTGCTCAGAGTCGGCGCAGCATCGCTCGAACGAGCGCCTTCGCCCGCCCGGCCGCCAACTCGGTGAACTCGCGGAACGACATCTGAGCCTCACCGTCGGCGCTGTCGCTTATAGAGCGGATGATCACGAAGGGGACGCCCGCACGGTTACACACCTGGGCCACTGCCGCCCCCTCCATCTCGACGCAGGTCGCGGCGAACACCTCTCGCAGGTGGGTGGTGCGGGCGGTGTCCGCTACGAACTGATCACCCGATGCCACCCGGCCCCTCAAGATCTGCACTTCGCCGAACTCCTCGCTGTCAGCCGCAAGCCGGGCTGCCGCCTCGAGCGCAATTTCTACCAGGTCCGGCGCGGCCTTCCAGACCAGGGCCTCGCCCGGTACCCTGCCCAGCTCGTAGCCAAGGGCTGTCACGTCCACATCGTGCTGCAGTGCCTCGACACCGACTACCAGGTCGCCTGTGCTCAGAGAAGGATCGACAGCACCGGCGACACCGGTGAAGATGAGGGCGCGCGGGCCCGCCGACGCGAGCAGTTGCGCAACGGCCGCGGCGTTGACCTTGCCGACCCCCGACCGAGCCAGCACGACCTCTTTCCCCTCGAGTCGCCCGCGGTGGATGACGACACCCGAGGAGATCTCCTGGCTACGGGCCTCGAGGGCTTCGAGCAGCGCCTGGATCTCCTCCGGCATTGCGCCGAGGATGGCTACCGGTCCGGGAGGACTCAAGTGGTGATCTCCAAAGGCCGAGGGCGCCCCGTCGGTGCGGAGCGCCCTCACATCAGTGCGAGTTTACTGAACGCTGTCCTTGAGACCTTTGCCGGGCTTGAACGCCGGGTACTTGCTCGCCGGGATCTCGATGCGATCGGTCGTGCCTGGCTTGACGCCGCTGCGGGCCTTGCGCTCGCGCACTTCGAAGGTGCCGAAGCCGGTGAGTTGCACCTTCTCACCCTTCTTGAGGTTGGTCGTCACGCGGCCGAGCATGCCGTCGATAACCGCCTTGACGTCCTTCTTGCTCATGCCGGTCTCTCCAGCAATCTGATCGACTAGATCTGCCTTGGAAACTGCCACTGAGTCCCTCCTTTCGAGAACTGCCCTAAGGTACCAGCGGCCGTGAAGGTTTGGCAAGGGGTCGACGGCCGTTTTTGCCGTTTCTCATGCGGATTCCGGGGCCCAAGTGAGATAACTTGCAGTTCAGCGGGAAAGTGTAGACGAGCCGTTTGGGCGTGGTGCACGCCAACCTGGGAAACCGCCCGATGGCATTGTAATCATCGTCACAGGAGCGGCCCGGAACGCCGTGAGCGCCACGGAAAGCCGACCCGGCGGGCCTTCTGAGCGCCTAGCGCGGCGTAGCGATGAACACCAGCCGGCCCAGATACGCCCCGAGGACGAGTGCGGGGAGTATCAGAACGAGCGGCAACGGCTCGAGCGGGAGGTCCTGGACGAGGCGAGCCACCGTCACGCCGATGGCCAGCAGCACGCCCCCCAGCACGCTCATCAGCGCAGCTCGATCGGTCCCCCGACGCATGAACCAGAGCGTAGCGAAGTAGCCGAGCATGAGGTAGAAAGCCGGGTAGACGAAAGGCTGCGCGGCCTCCTGCCAGCCGACGAGATCCTCCTCTTCGGCGGAGGTGCCCTGCAGCGTGATGAAGAAGACGGTGACTGCCGCCAGCACGCCGGAGAAGCGGCCGGGTGCACGGCCCCGCGTGGGCTTCGTCGAACCGTCCGGAGCCTTCTCGGCCCCAGTCTCCCTGGTCTGCTTCGCATCGCTCCGCTGCCGCCGGGCCTGTCGCATCTGGCTGACCTTGGCCTTGCGCTCCTCGCGTCGCCGCGTTTTCTCCTTCTGCTGCTTCTTGTCCTGCTTCTCCTGAGCCCGGCGGAACTGTCTGTTCATTCGGACAGCATAGGCTCTGCCGCACGATGAGCCAAGGAGTGGCTCCTCTGCGCCGGGCGGCTCAGGAGCGGACCGACGAATCGACGAAGGAGCGCGTCGATCTCGCGGTAGCATTGCCGATGCACGGTCGAACACGGCGATTCTGGCGATCTGGAGGCAAGGGGCATGGTCGAAACCGGCTTTCGCGAGGAGGAGGTGAGCCGCCTCCGGGAACTCATTGGAGAGCGGCGCTTCTTCGAGATCCGGCGGCGCCTGGAGGCGCTCGACCCACCGAGCCTCGCCGATCTGCTCCTGGCACTGGGCCACGAGAATCAGGCGGTGGTGTTCAGGCTCCTGCCCAAGAGTGTCGCCACTCTCGCCTTCGAGCACCTGCCGTTCGACGCGCAGGAGGCTCTGCTCAAGGCATTGGGCGACCACGACGTGGCCTCGATCCTCGACGACATGTCGCCGGACGACCGCACCGCTCTGCTCGAGGAGTTGCCGGGCAAGGTGACGAAGCGGCTGCTCAACCTGCTCTCACCCGAAGAAAGGCTGGTGGCGACGCAGCTGCTGGGCTATCCGGAGGAGAGCATCGGGCGGCTCATGACGCCCGACTGGGTGGCGGTCAAGCCGCAATGGAAGGTTCGCGAGGCGCTGGAACACGTGCGCCACTTCGGTCGCGACAGCGAGACGCTGAACGTCGTCTACGTGGTGGCCAAGGGCGGCAAGCTCATCGACGACCTGCGCATGCGCGAACTCCTGTTGACCGACCCCGAAGTCCTGATCGAGGACCTGATGGACCGGCAGTTCGTAGCGCTCAACGCCAGCGACGACCAGGAGGAGGCGGTGGCCGTCTTCCGCCGCTTCGACCGAACCGCTCTGCCCGTGGTCGACAGCGAAGGGATCCTGGTCGGGATAGTGACCGTGGACGATGTCCTGGACGTCGCCGAGGCCGAGGCCACCGAGGACTTCCACAAATTGGGCGGCTCCGAAGCGCTCGACGAGCCCTATCTCACCATCCGGCTGGGCAAGCTCATCCGCAAACGGTCGCTGTGGCTGATCCTCCTCTTCTTCGGGCAGATGCTCACCGCCAACGCGATGGGCTACTTCCAGGCCGAGATCTCCCAAGCGCTGGTCCTGACCTTCTTCCTGCCTCTCATCATCTCGAGCGGCGGGAACAGCGGCTCGCAGGCGGCTACTCTCACCATCCGCGCGTTGGCCGTGGGCGAGGTGCGACTCGAGGACTGGTGGCGAGTGATGCGGCGCGAGCTCGCCTCGGGCCTGGCGCTGGGCGGGATCATGGGCGCCCTGGGTTTCCTCAGGGTGGCCGTGGGCGACTGGCTCGGTGAGGAGTACGGCGGTGCCTGGCACTACATGGGCATAACGATCTTCCTGTCGCTCCTGGGCGTCGTCATCTGGGGAACTCTAGTGGGCGGCCTGCTCCCGCTCTTCCTCAAGCGCGTAGGGGTAGACCCTGCTACCTCCTCGACGCCGTTCGTGGCCACGCTCGTCGACGTCACCGGCATCGTCATCTATTTCACGATCGCCGCTTCGGTGTTGCGCGGCGTTCTGCTGTAGCCGACGCGATCTCGCCGCGCGTCTTCCGCTGGTGAGTGCCGCTTCGTCGACGCCGGCCCGGTAGCGCCCAGTCCGCGCTCAGCACGACGGCATCTGCGACCTGCGATTGCTAGACTGGCCCATGGCAACCCTGGCTTCGTTCGAACGACGGTTCATGACCGATGACTGGCATGAGACCGAGCGGACCTTCACGGTCACCAGCCCGGTCAACGAAGAACCGCTGGCGCAGGTGGCCGACTGCGGCCCCGACGACGCCCGGCAAGCGGCTTCGGTGGCGTGGGAAGCGTTCGTTTCGTGGAGGGCCACGACTGCCTTCGAACGCAGCGAGATCCTCATGCGCTGGTTCGACCTGATGATGGAGAACAGCGAAGACCTCGCGCGCACGATGAGCCTGGAGATGGGAAAGCCGCTCCGCGAGTCGCGCGGCGAGGTGAGGTACGCGGCCGGCTTCGTGAAGTGGTACGCCGAGGAGGCCAAGCGCGCTTACGGCAGTCTGATACCGAGTCATGCCGGCGGCAAGCGTCTGCTCGCCATGAAGCAACCTGTGGGTCCTGTCTACGCCGTTACGCCCTGGAACTTCCCGGCTGCGATGATCACGCGCAAGGCAGCTCCGGCGCTCGCCGCAGGTTGTACGATGATAGTCAAGCCGGCCGAGCAGACGCCCCTCTCGGCGCTCATGCTCGCCGATCTGTGGCAGCAGGCGGGCGGCCCCGCCGGCACGCTCCAGGTGCTCCCGGCCCTCGACCCGGTGCCGATCTCGGACGCGCTCCTCGAGGATCCGCGCATCCGCAAGGTGACCTTCACCGGTTCGACAGAGGTAGGCAAGATCCTCTACCGGAAGTCGGCCGACACGGTGAAGAAGATCTCGCTCGAGCTGGGGGGCCACGCACCCTACCTGGTATTCGCGGATGCCGAACTCGAAAAGGCGGTCGCAGAGGTGGTCGCCTGCAAGTTCCGCAATGCCGGCCAGACCTGCGTCTGCACCAATCGCGTGTACGTCGAAGAAGCGATCTTCGATGATTTCACCGAACGCTACGTGCGGGCGGTCGAGGCGCTGCAGGTGGGCGATCCGTTGAGCGAGTCCACGGACGTGGGGCCGCTGGTCGACCGCCAGGGATTGGAGAAGGTCGTCGCTCACGTCGAGGATGCCGTATCGAAGGGCGCGCAGGTGGTGCTGGGCGGCTCACCGGGCGAAGGCCTCTTCTTCCAGCCGACCGTACTCACCGGTGTCAACTCCGACATGAGGCTCATGCACGAGGAGACGTTCGGACCGGTCGCACCGCTGCTCTCGTTCGGTAGCGAGACGGAAGTGATCTCGAGGGCGAACGACACCCCCTACGGGCTGGCCGCCTACGTCTACACCAACGACCTCTCCCGCGCCTGGCGCGTGTCCGAGGCGCTCGACTACGGGATCGTGGGCGTCAACGACGGTGTTCCATCGGCGCCTCACACCCCGTTCGGCGGGTTCAAGCAGTCGGGACTCGGGCGCGAAGGCGGTCCCTGGGGGATCGACGAGTACCTCGAGATCAAGTACGTCTCGATGGGTCTTCCCGGCCAGCTTGGCTGAGGACGAAGCGGCGCATCCAGCCGAGCGACTGATCGACGACCTCCTCGGAGCTTTTTCGAGTTCGCGTCGGGAGGCGGCCCAGTTCCTGTGGGCTAACGGAGCGGCCAAATTGAGGCGCAGCGCGGGTGGTACCGAACATCTCGAGCGCCTGCTGGGCAACGAGCTCTTCTCGCCGCTGATCGACTCGCGCGGGACGGAACGGGGACCATTGGAGCGGATCGGCGATTCCGCTAGGCAAGTGCTGACGGTTGCCGCCCTCGACGGCGGACGCGCCCGCTTCCTGGTCTCGCTCAAGCGCTCGAACTCCGCCGGAGACGGTGAGCGCTGGCTCATCACCGGACTCGAGCGGGAGTGGTAGCTGTTACGCTGGCTCGGGCCCGGGGCGAACGAGCGACCTCGCCCTATCGGACCTCGAGACTCGTTCGAACCTAGCGAATCTGGGGCGCTCTCACCCGGACCGGCAGTTCGATCTCCAGGGCTTCACCGTCCCGCGAGTCGAGTTCGGCCCTCACGGTCGACTCACCCAGATCCGCATCGGCGGGAACGTACAGCCGCAGTACCGGCGAAATCCGCAGGGTCACCTCCCCGGTGTCCCGGCCGTAGCGCGTCTCGATCGTCCGGTAGGCCCTGATGTCGACGAGCTCGAGCTCCCAGCCGGCCGGAACTATCACATCGGTGAGGGCGAAGCGGGTGCTCATATTGGCACTCTCCTCGTCCACGCCTTCCGGGATCCAGAAAGCTCCGGCTATGTCGCTGCGCCTGAGCCCGAAATCCTCCAGCGTGTAGTCGAGCCGCAGGAACTTCTCGCTCCCCTGCTCCATCACGACCTGCTGTGCGTTCTCTGCCAGAATCGGATCACCGGCGCTGCCCCCGCGGATCGACGGGGCACAGGCGGACAATGCCGACAGCAGACACAAGATCACCACTCTTCTCTTCATCCACTCCTCCGTTCGGCCGATCTCCGCTCAAGGATGACATTTCCAGGCGGGAGTGCCGGGCTGGCTCGGCGGTCGTTGCCGCGGGTCAGAATGGCTCCATGGACGACACGACAGGGGGCGAGGAGCCTCGCATCACGGTCGAAGACGTCAGCGCGTTCGAGAAGCTAGCTGGCATCTCGTTCACCGAGGCTGAACGGTGGCTGCTGCTGCCCCGGGCTCTGGAACAGCTACGGGGATTCGACCAGGCCCGCAGGGTAGGGCTCGACAACAGCGTCGCCCCGGCCCTCTACTTCGACCCGCGCCCGCCAGCTCCCCCGCTCGACCCGATCCCGCCCGCACTCCCGGGCGGGCCCGGGCTCGACTCGGTAGGGGCGGAGGACCTGCCGTTCCTGTCGGTCAGCGAACTCGCGCGGTTGCTGCGTTCGGGGTCGCTGACCTCTCTCGAGCTGACCCGCCTCTGCCTCGAGCGCCTCGAGCGCTTCGGGCCCAAGCTCCGCTGTCTGGTCACGCTCACCAGCGACTTGGCGCTCGAGGCGGCGACCAGGGCGGATGAGGAGCTGGCAGCCGGGATAGATCGTGGCGCCTTGCACGGCATCCCGTACGGAGCCAAGGACCTCCTGGCTGTCCCCGGCTACCCCACCACCTGGGGCGCCTCGCCCTACCGGGACCAGCGCTTCGAGGAGGCCGCCAGCGTGGTGGAGCGACTCGAACGTGCCGGAGCCGTGCTGGTCGCCAAGCTCTCACTTGGGGAGCTGGCGATGGGGGACGTCTGGTTCGGTGGGATGACGCTGAGCCCGTGGGACCCCGGGAACGGATCGTCGGGGTCATCTGCCGGATCGGCGGCGGCCGTCGCGGCCGGTCTGGTTCCGTTCGCGATCGGCTCCGAAACGATGGGCTCGATAATCAGCCCGTCGATCCGCTGCGGCGTCGTGGGGTTGCGGCCCAGCGCCAACAGGGTCTCCCGCTATGGAGCCATGGCTCTGGCATGGAGCCTTGACAAGCTTGGTCCGCTAGCCCGAACGGCAGAGGATTGCGCCCTGGTACTGCAGGCCATCGCCGGGCCTGACGGCAAGGACGCGAGCGTCGTCGACTTCGGATTCGAGTGGGACGGCAGGGCCTCCGCCCGCGACCTGAAGGTGGGCTACGTAGAGAAGGCGTTCGGGAACGAGGGTCCGGCAGGGGACCGTCGTCAGAGGATTCTCGAGGGGCTCGAATCCCGAGGGATCGAACTCGTCCCGATAGAGCTGCCCGACTTCGGAGCGGAACCGATCATGACGGTGTTGATGGTAGAGGCGGCGGCCGCTTTCGACGCGCTCACCCGGAGGGGCGGCGATGACCACCTCGCGCAGCAGGGGCAAGGCTCGTGGCCCAATCTCTTCCGGGCGGCGCGACTCGTTCCGGCGGTCGAATACGTCCAGGCGAACCGGCTGCGCAGCATAGCGGTGAAAGCGATGTCCGCGCTCTTCGAAGGGATCGACGCCTACCTGTGCCCGTCCGGCTTCTACGCCAACCTCTTCCTCACCAACGCCACTGGCAATCCTTCGGTGTCGGTGCCGCTCGGGCTCGACGAGAGGGGTGTACCGGTCCAGGAAAGCATGACGGTCAGCGGCGGTCTTTACGCCGAACAGGAGACGTTGACGCTGGCGAGGGAGGTCGAGAACCTGGTGGTGGCGGAAGAAGGAGGACGCCTCCGGCCCGATCTCACTCGCCTCCCCTAGCTACCCGTGGGCGTCTCCAGCCTCTCCCTAACCAGTGGCTCCAGCTCGGGCCAGTCGATCCCCGTGGTGCGACCCTCGGCCCACTGCCGGTCGATCTGCGCCTGGATCTCTGCTATCGCCGGATCATCCTTGGCGAGATCCAGGCCCAGGTGCTGACGGATGAGGAACACCAGCCCGGCGCTGCCAGACTCCTTCGTCAGGGAGACTTCGAGGGGCCTGCCCAGGAGGCCAGGCACGTCGAACGGGGCGTACATGCGCCAGAACTTGTTGAGCCCGTCGGCATGGACACCTGCCCGAGTCCTATGAGCGTCACTGCCGTAGAGCGGATAGTTGGCAGGGGGTTCCTGGCCCATCTCACGGTAGAGCTCGACGAGTCGGTTCAGGACCGTGAAGTCGGGCGGGCCGTTCCGGAAGTAGCCCATGCCGATGAGGTGAAGCAGCACCCCTTCCAGTGGAGCGTTGCCGGTACGTTCGCCCTTCCCCAGTGTGGTTCCGTTTATGACCGCGCAGCCCTCGCGCACCGCTGCCAGGCAGTTGGGGACTATCAGCCAGGTGTCGTTGTGCGGGTGGAACTCGAGGTCGGCGGACGCGAGGCCCAGCTCGCGAAGCCTCCTGAAGGTGCGCGGGATACTGCGAGGAAGGGCGACGTCGTCGTAAGGCAGTCCCAACCCCATGGTGTCGCAGACCCTGAACTTGGGGCGAAGTTCGGGTCCATAGCCCGAGGCGACCTCCAGTACCTCCTCGACGAACGGCGCCATGAACTCCATCGACGCCCTGGTTGCGTCCTCGAGGTGGAGGCGCGGCCGGATGCCGAGGTCGAGCGCCATCCGCACCGCTTCCAGGTAGGCGGCGGCCGCCGCTGAGCGCCCACCCGGCCGGAACTTGTAGAACGTGTGGTAGTCGGAGGCCGACGCCAGCATCCCCGTCTCACGCACCCCTAGTTCGCGGATGAGCTCCACGTCCCGCCTCACAGCCCGTATCCAGGTAGTCGGCTCGATGGGGGCGCCGGAGCGGTAGCGCTCGAGAGCTGCTTCCAGTGCCGCCCGGTCGGAGGGCCGGTAGGGGAAGAACTCTGCCTGTCGTATCGCCCCTGACGATCCGGTGAACTCGCAGAGGATCTCGTAGATAGCGATCGACAGTTCGGTGGAGAGTGGCAGACCGCCCTGCTGTCCATCCCTGTGGGTGGTTTCGGTCGTCCACGCCTCGGCGGGCAGGGTAGCGGGACGATCGATCCAGTCGTAGCGGGGGAACGAACCGGGCGGGAAAGCCGTCTCGAAGTAGTCGGGCTGTTCTACGTCTCGTACCTTGTTCACTTCCGTCTCCTCGCTGCTCGCTTCCGGCTCAGTCCGCGCCCGCCGGGAACTCGGGTCCGTACCGAAGGTAGGTGGGGAGGGGCGCTGACTCCGGCCTGCCGCCTAGACCCGAGGTGAGCTGCGGGTCGATGACGGTCAGGTGATAGTCGATGCTGTCGTAGCTCAGGGGGGTGAGGGGCATGCAGAGGAACCCGTCCCCCAGGACGGCCTCGGTCTTCGCGGCCAGCCTCCGGGCCTGTAGTTCGGTCGCGGCCAGCACGGCGACACTGAGCTTGGGCTTCCGGCTTACCAGAGCGCTCTGAGCGGCAACCGCCCTCAACAGGTCGCTTGTGCTGAGGCCGGCCGCGCTCGCGCGTTTGGCCGCCTCGGCCGCCAGCCGGCCGGCGAGTATGCCTGCCGGGTCACGAGGCGGCGACTGCGCCACTCGCGTCCCGGCCCTCTTTCGCTGGTGCAGGTAGCCTTCGTTCTCGAGCGTCCGGTAGGCGCTGGCGACGGTGTTAGGGTTCACGGCCAAGTCCGATGCCATAGTTTTTATAGTCGGCAGAGGATCGCCGGGCCGGAGTTCACCGGTATCGACCAGTAGCCGAAGCTGTGCCGTCAGCTGCTCATGGAGGGGCAACGGGGAATGGCGGTCGAGATCCAGGTCCATGTCTCTATTTTTGCTAGTTCGCTAGTTATTAGTCAAGTTAACGGTGCGGCATCACGACGCCGACTGCTACGATCGGCCCGTGCCCGAGGCGTTCCAAGTCGTCATCGTCGGCGCCGGCCAGGCTGGCCTCGCCCTCGGCTACTACCTGAAGCGTCAGGGGGCCCACTTCCAGATTTTCGACAGCGGCCCCCAGGTCGGCTACTCCTGGCGCCGGCGCTGGGACTCGCTCACCCTCTTCTCCCCGGCCCGTTACGATGCCCTGCCGGGTCTGCCCTTCCCGGCGCGGCCAGACAGTTTTCCGGGCAAGGATGAGGTGGCCGATTACCTGGCGAGGTACGCGGAGGTGTTCGACCTGCCCGTTCGGCTGAACCAGGAGGTCGTGGCGCTCGAACGGCGGGGCCACGACTTCCTGCTCGAGACGGAGGATTCGACGGTTCTGGCGAAGCAGGTGGTCGTGGCGACCGGCCCCTTCCAGCGGCCCTACATCCCACCGTTCGCAGATCGACTCGACCCCCACGTGACCCAACTCCACAGCTCGGAGTACAGGAACACCGAGTCGCTGCCGCCCGGGGATGTACTGGTGGTCGGCACCGGCAACTCCGGCTGGCAGATCGCCGTCGATCTCGCGGCAACACGCGACGTCGTCCTCTCCGGTAGGGAGTTGCCGCGGGTGCCGCTGCGGATCTTGGGACGAAGCATCTTCTGGTGGATCCGGGCGACGGGCATCATGCTGGTGCCGGCGAACAGTGCGCTGGGCAGACGGATGAGCAGCAACGACAACATCCTCATCGGGGATCGACCGCCGTCACTCCTGGGAGAGCGATTGAAGCGCGCGCCCCGGGCCGTTGACGCCCAGGGCGACACCGTGACTTTCGCAGACGGTTCGCGCGCGAGCTTCAGCAACGTCGTATGGGCGACCGGCTACCGCAACGCCTACAGCTGGATCCGACTCCCCGTGTTCGATGACGAAGGCCGGCCCCTCCACAGACGCGGAGTGACGTCGGTGCCGGGCCTCTACTTCCTGGGGCTGCGTTGGCAACACACTACCGGTTCGGCCCTGCTCGGTTGGGTGCACCGCGACGCCCGCTACCTCGCCAAGCGCATCGCGGACCGCCGGTCGGAGTGAACGAGGCCGGCTGAATCGCCGGGGAGGTGCTCAGCCACCCACCAGACCCACGCTCGGGTAGTGCCGCCCGCCCCACTCCTCGGGTAGCCACTGGGCGTGCGCCTCGAGCAGGTCGTCCACCATCTCCCTGATCTCGTCCAGCGTCAGTTCGGCGGCGGTGTGCGGATCGAGCATGGCAGCGTGGTAGACGTGCTCACGGTTCCCGCTGAGCAGCGCCTCTACCGTCAGCGACTGGACGTTGACGTTCGTCTGGATCAGGGCAGCCAGCTGCGGCGGGAGCGCGCCGATCCTCGTGGGTTGGACTCCGTTCCCATCGACCAGGCAAGGAACCTCCACACAGCAATCCCTCGGCAGGTTCTCGATCGACCCTCCGTTGGGCACGTTGCCGTAGACCACGCGCGGAGCCCCGGTCTCGACGGAGTGGATGATGGCGGCGCCGTACTCCTGGCTGCGACGTGGCTCGTCGAGGGTGGCGAACTCCCGCACCATGTACTCCGCCTGGCCAGGCATCACCTCGATCTCGCGGCTGCGCAGGTCCGCTCGGAGATCCTCAGCGTCCCGGGAACCGGGTCGGGCCAGTTCATCCTCGAGGTACTCCCAGAACACCTCGTAGAGCTGGCAGCGCCCCAGGTACTCGTCGAGCGGGATGTTGAAGCGCTCGAGCAGTTCGGGGTGGTCGCGCTTGATGAACCAGGGAACGTACTCGCTGAGGTGCTCGCTCGATTCGGTGACGAAGTAGCCGAACTGTCGCAGCAGCTCGTATCGCGTGCGGTTGCTGTCCGGGACGCGCTGCTCGGCGAGGACCCGGCGGATCTCGGGGTAGAGGTCAATGCCGTCCTTCTCGAAGCGGAGGAAGAAGGCCAGGTGGTTTATGCCGGCGACAAGGTAATCGATCTCCGCGAGCGGCACGCCGATGTCCCTGGCCAGTAGAGCGGCCGTGTGCGGAACGCTGTGGCACAGTCCGACGGTGGCTATCGAGCCGGCCCTGGAGAGCGCCCAGCAGTTCATCGCCATAGGGTTCACGTAGTTTATGTGCAGCACGTCGGGGCAGAGCCTCTCCATGTCGCGCTGCATCTCGAGGAGCACCGGGATGGTTCGGAGCGCACGCATTATCCCGCCGATGCCCAGGGTGTCGCCGATCGTCTGGCGCAGGCCGTAGCGTTTGGGGATCTCGAAGTCGATGACCGTTGCTGGGCGATAGCCGCCAACCTGGATCATGTTTATCGCGTAATCCGCTCCCTCCAGGGCTCGCTCCCGGTCGGTGGTGATGCGGATGTCGGCCTCCACGCCCAGCCGCTGGGCGACCCGCCGGCCCAGCGCCAGGGAGTTCTCCAGCCGCTTATCGTCGATGTCGAACAGGCATATCTGCGAGCCCGCCAACTCCGGGTAGCTGAGGATGTCGCCGATCAGGGTCTTCGCGAAAACGGTACTGCCGGCTCCGATGAAACTGATCTTGGTCATCGCTCTCCACTCCCATGTTCCCCCGCTGCTTCGGCAACATCTAATACGAGCTCGTGGGTCTTCATCGCATCAGCGTAACTGCTGTGGACGAGCGACGGATCGCCGGCTCCTACGGCCTGCAGGAACGCCCGGTCCACCGCTTCGAACGGGTCGTTCCCCGTGATCTCCTCGCGGCGCCCCTTCGCGTCAGAGTAGATGACACTCTCCCGCGTGAGCGTCACGAGTAGCCCTTGGCAGATCAACTGGAGCCCAACGAAGCCCGTCCAAGGAAGGAGGCTGGTAGCGGTGAAGTTCCCGAGCGCACCGCCTTGGAAGCGGAGGGTAGCCGCCGCGGCGACAGCGACGTTCGCCTCGGGAAAGTCGGAGCGCTCGTTGTCACCGACCGCGGCATGGAGGACAGTGGCTTCCCCGAGCAGATAGCGGGCCAGGTCGAATAGATGCGTAGCCTGCTCGACCATCTGGCCACCGCTCAGCTCCACCCGCCGCCACCAGCCGGGCTCAGGGAGCGATCCCTGCCAACTGCCCGATACCATCCTGGCCGGCCGCTCCTTGAGTGCCTCGCGAAGTCGAGGGAGGGTATCGAGGGCTCGCCACTGGTAGCCGACTGCCGTCACCAGGCCGGACTCCTCGACGGCGCGGGCGATCCGACGGGCTGTCTCTCTGTCGGCCGAGAGCGGCTTCTCCACGAACATGGGGATACGTCGTTCGATGAGGGCGAGTTCGATCTCGCCATGGGCGTGGGGTGGCACCGTAACCCAGACGGCGTCGAGGTCGCCGTCGGCCAGCAAGTCGTCCAGGCTTTCGAACGGCCTGCCGCCCCAGCGCGAGGCCGCACCGCGGGCGCTCTGGGGATGCCTCGCAAGGTGGCCTGCGATCTCGACGCCGGGTTCTTTGCCGAGCGCCTCGAGGTGACGGGCGGCGATCCCGCCAGCCCCTATCATGGCGATCCTCACGTCGTGTCCCTGCGATCTTCAGAACCGGCGGTGAAGTCGAGCACTACCTGGAGCGCCTTGCCCGGCTGCTCATCCAACTGCCTGTACGCCTCGGCGGCGCTCTCGGCCGGAACCACCCGGGAGATCAGCTGTTCGAGTCGCAATACCCGCTCGAGCTGCAGCCGCATGACGGTAGAAGCCAGGCGAAGCCGATCCCAACGGCCGCTTAGCTCCGGCGCCACACCGGATATCTGGGAGCAGCGGAGCTCGATGCGGTTGTGGTGGAACTCCTCGCCCAGGAAGAGCTCTTCTGCCCCACCCTGGTAGAACCCCATCGCAACTGTCCGAGCCGAGTAGGCCGTGGCGCGGATGGCGTCGTGGAGGGCGGCAGCCGAGCCGCTCACCTCGATCGTCACGTCCGCGCCTCGGCCGCCGGTGAGTTCCTTGACCCGCACGGCCACGCCGCCTTCGGTTGCGTCCAGTGCGGCGTCCACCGCGCCACCCTCTCGGGCGAGCCTTAGCCGGCTGCCATCCAGGTCGACCCCGATCACCCGAGCGCCCGCCGCTTTCGCCAGCTGAGCGACGATCTGGCCCAGGACACCCAGACCGAATACGGCAACCGTTTCGCCCACCCTCGGGTTTGCGTCGTGGATGCCGTTCAGGGCGATTGAACCGATGTGGGAAAAGATCCCGAGGATGGGCTCGAGCCCCTGGGGGAGGAGTCGTCCGAAGGCGTACTGGCCGTCGAGTACGGCTGTGCTGCGGTGGCCCCAGGTTCCGTACACCACTGCGCCCAACTCAGGCGCCAGGGACTCTCGGCCAGGTTCGACTCCGGGGCCGAGCTCGACCACCTTCCCCACCTCCTCATACCCCCAACTGCGTAACGGGTACGACTCGCTCGCCAGACCACCCCCCTGGAAGAGCCGCATCTGCTGGTCCCACCTCTTATGGAGATATGGGTTGGTTCCCCGGTAAGCCGTGAGTTCGGTCCCCGCACTGATTCCCGAGTAGAGGGTCCGAACCCGCACCTGCCCGCGGGCGAGCGGAGCATCGGGCACCTCCTCCAGTACCACCTGGCGGGGGCCCAGGAGGGAAACTAACTGGGCCACGCACTGTCCTCGGTCCGCCATCGATCGGTGAGAATCACGTTGACAGCAGCATATCGACGGCGAGGGCGGCGCTCCAGGAGAAACCGGCGGCGCCGCAGGCCGTCCCGTCCCTCGGGTCGTAGTACTCGACGAACCCGGAGCGGCTCACCAGCTCGATGCTGTGCTCGCGCAGCAGCCTGGCCTGCTCGTGGTGACCGTACCGCTCCAGACCGCGCGCCACCAGCCAGTTGACGTTCAGCCAGATCGGCCCGCGCCAGTAGCGACGCGGTTCGAAGTAGGGGCTGCTCTTGCTGACCGAGGGCAGCAGGTAGCGGCTGCCGTCACCGGGAGCGTACTGCCCCGGATCGAGCAGATGCTGCCGTACGAGCCTCTCCGCCTGTCTTTCGCCCGCTATACCGGCGTAGAGGGGCATGAAAGTGGCGCAGGTGCTCTCCTCGATCTGCTTCCCTGCCCGCAGGTCGTAATCGAAGTAGAGGCCCGCCTCCTCGTTCCAGAAGCGCTCGTCGAAAGCAGCGCGGGTGTCGTTCAGCCAACTCTCCAGCTCGTCGGTCTGTTCGCCGAGCCGTCTGGCGAGCCACATGAGGTCGGCGTCGGCAGCGTGGAGGATGGAATTGAAGAGGACATCCTGGACCAGGAAGGGGGCGTGCTCGACAAGCGTGTCGTAGTCCCACCCCAGCGTCCGGTAGCGGGCGATGAGGTACATGAACCGGTCGTAGTCCTCCTGGACGGGGCGTTCCCCTACCGCCACGTGGGTCTGGTCACGGCGCGCGAATTCTGGTGCCCGCACCTCCCCCAGATTGGCCAGGGGTGTCCGGAACCGAGTCGAGTTGTCGGTGCCCGACTCCCAGGGGTGCACGATCGCTACCAGCCCGTCGACGGCACGGACCTCGTGGAGCCAGCGGTGCCAGCGAAGGAGCGCCGGGAAAACATCCCTCGCGAACTCATCACCCTCCCGCTGGTCGCCAGCATGTTCGACGAGCGTCCGCACCGCGCTCGCGAGCACCGGTGGCTGAGTGAGCCCGGAAGTGGCCACGGGGGGCGTACCCGAGAGTTCGGAGGTGCCCCAGAACTCGGGCGTAGGGAAGTAGTCGGAGTGGCCCTCCGAGTAAACGATATGGGGCAGCATCCCGTTCTCCCATTGGGCCTCGAGGAGCGAACGAACCTCGCTTCGGGCCAGGTCAGCGTCGAGGCGATCGAGGCCGAAGACGATGAAGGCCGAATCCCAGTTCCATTGGTGAGGGTATTGGCCCAGGCTCGGCTTGGTGAAGCGACCGGTATGGTTCCGCCTCAGCAGCGCACGGGCCTCGCCTATCAACCGGTTACGTTCGTGACCGTCGAGAGCGAGCCCTTCGCTCGTGACGCTCATCCTTTCACTCCGCCGGCCGTGAGACCGCCGACGAGGTACCTTTCGAACCAGAAGAAGAGCACCATCACCGGCACCGTCACGATCACCGCCCCGGCCATCAGGAACTGTCGTGGTACCTCTTGCGAGTTGAGGTTGACCATCCCGCGCGGCAGGGTGAAGAGTTCCGGCGAGTCGAGGAACATGAACGCGAAGAGGAACTCGTTCCAGGCGATCATGAATACATACAGTCCTACCGAGGCGATCGCCGGCAGGGAGAGGGGCAAGGTGATCCGCCAGATGACGCCGGCGCGAGTGCAGCCGTCTATCAGCCCGGCCTCCTCGAGGTCGGCCGGCAGAGTCTGGAAATAGCTCCTGAGCATGTAGAGGGCGACGGGGATGGTTGTCGCCGGGTAGACGATCAGCAGGCCGTAGAGGGTGTCGCGCAGGCCCACCTGAGTGAAGATGCTGTAGAGGGGCACGACCAGCACGATCGCCGGGAACATGTAGATGAGCAGGATGCTGCGGGAGAGCACGCCGCGGCCGGGGAAACGAAGCCTGGTAACGGCATACGCCCCCAGGATCGCCAGCGTGAGCGTTATGACGACCGTTGCCAGGGCAACTGTCGTGCTGTTGAGGATGTAGTGGGCGAAGTCGAACCTGACTAGCACCTCACGGTAGCCCACGAGCAGCTCCGATAGCCCGCGACCGAAGTCGACACTGAGCAGCGTGGGATCCTGCAGGTAGAGGGCGCGTGGCTTCAGGCTCGAGACGACCATGAAGTAGAAGGGGAAGATGACGATCGTGAGGAAGAACACGAAGCCGGCGCCCCGCAGGAGCCGCAACAGTATCACCTCGAGTCTGTCGCGCCGCAGGTTGCTCAGGTCGATATCCCTCAGTCCGTAGCGAGTGAGCTGGGCCGCAAGCAGCATCGACCCGAACGCGGCAACGAGGCTCCAGTGCAGCCCGGCCGCGCCGAGCTCCAGCGGGTCCAGAGCGTTGAGCAACAGCCAGACGAGCGCAGCGGCAAGGCCGAGAGAGAGCGTGGCCGCACGACTGCTGTTCTTGCCTCGCCTGAAAATACCGATGCCCGCACCGAGGGCCAGGCCGAGGAGAAGCGGCCATCCCAACTCCAAACGCGGTTCGAAACGCGTGAGAATGGAGAGCAGGAAGGCGCTCACGAGCACGGTGGTGAGTGCCGAGGCGACGCCCACGACGGCAGCCGCTACGAGACCGGTCCCGATGCCTCTCCCGCTTCTTGCCGGCACGGCTGAGCTCACCCGCTGCATCAGGCCTCCTCGGGGACGAACTTGAAATAGAGCACCATGAAGATCGCCAGGATGATGAAGAGTATTACGGCGGTCGCCGCCCCCGCCCCGATGTTCGCCTGGGCGAAGGCGTAGTCGTAGACGCGGATGGTGAGAGTTTCGGTCCCTGCAGCTCCGCCGGTAAGGAGGAATATGTCATCGAACTTGTTGAATGTCCAGATGAACCTGAGCAGGAAGAGCGTCGAGAGAACGCCTACCAACTGCGGGAGAGTCACCCAGCGGAACTGCTGGAAGGGAGTCGCCCCGTCGACCTCTGCCGCCTCGAACATGTCCTTGGGCATCGCCTGGAACCGGGCCAGTATGAAGAGGAAGGCGAAAGGGAAATAACGCCACGCCTCGAAGGCGATGACGGTGGAGAGCGCCAGTGGCACTTCGAACGCAACGCCGAAGAGGTTGAAATCCACGTTGCGCTGGCTGAGGAAGGATATAGGCCTGTCGAAGATGCCGTGCTCGACGGCCAGGAGGTTGAGGCTGCCACTGAACGGGTCGAGAAAGAAGGCCCAGGTGAAAGCGACGGCGATCACCGGGGCGATGTAGGGGAAGAGGAACAGGCCACGCAGCAGGCCCTGGCCCGGGAAACTCGCGTTCAGCAGTTGGGCGGCGAAAAGGCCCAGCAGGATCGAGAAGACCGAACCTCCCACCGTGTAGACGATAGTCACCCAGAACGCCGGCCAGAACTCGCTACCGCTGAGGACGTGGCGGAAATTCTCCAGAGTGAAGTCGAGGCTTCCCAGCACGCCGATCGGGCGTCCGCTTATGTGGGCGTCGGTGGGCGAGCGCTCGTCGAGCTGGGCCTCGAAAAAATCGGGTCCCGCGAGGAACTCGAGTTCGAGTCTGCCGATGTGCCCTCCCTCCCAGCGGCCCAAGTCGCAGCTGAGTGCTCCGGCTTCGACGCGGCATCGTTCGTCGATGGCGACCGGTTCGAGTCCGGGTGGGAGGGTGGCGTCGATCCGAACATTCGTGATCGGCCCACGCGGGCTGCTGTTCCTCAGCAGGTAGTTGAGGACGAAGTGGTCCCCCGGTTCCTCGGGCTCGCTGACCACACGTTCTCGCAGTACGGCGGTCGGTGCCCTCAGGTCGCCCAGCCGAACCTCCTTGAGGCTGATCCAGAAGTTGGCCAGCACCGGGAAGAGCACGACAAGGAACACGATGGTGAAGGCGGGCGCCAGCATCAGCAAGGCGAGCCTCCGCTCGCGCGCCTCCAGTCCACCTCGGATTCGTCGTTCTCGGGCCATATGAGCGTACCGGTGGGACGTGTTGACGTCCCACCGACGAAGCTACTGCTGTAGCGCCGCGACCTCCTGCTGCATGAGTTGGGCCGTCTCCTGAGCGCTCCGTTCCCCGTCGATGAATTCGCGGACGAGTTCGGAGATCACACGGGTGCCGTAGAGCGACGACACCAGGGCTCCCTGACCCTGGCTGTAACCCCAGCGGTCGGCGTTCTCCAGTCCCGCAACTATGTCGTTGATGACCTCCTCCTCGAAGACTTCGGCCAGAGGAGCTCGCGAGGAAACGCCCACGTCCAGCTGCGACCACTGCTCGACGAACTCCCTCGAGCCCGGATCAGGGCCGCGCCGCAGCGGGAAGGTGCCTTCGGGCGCTATCGACAGGGTGTCGACATACCCTTCGCTCATCGAGTACTCGACGAACTGCTTGGCGGCCTCCAGATCGGCATCGATCGTTATGCCGTAGTAGCGCATGTCGGCCCAGCCGGCGCCTTCAGGATTCGAAGGACCGGAGATCTGTGACACGATGCCAGTTCGGTCGGCCAGGCTCGCACCCTCGGTCTCGGCGTTGAAGACGACCGGGACCTCATCGCGTAAACCGGCGAGCTCATCGAGGATGAACGGCGACCAGATGATCATCGCGGCGTCGCCGGCGAAGTAGAGTTCCCGTGACTGCTGCCAGTAGAGGTTTCCTGGCGGGCTGGCCTCCACCAGATCCTTGTAGAACTCCAGGGTCTCGACCATCGCTTCGCTGTCCAGGGTGACATTGCCCTCTTCGTCCACCAGACGGACGCCGTTGGCCAGGGCGATGTGCTCGAAGACCTGCATCATGTAGTCCTCGTTGGGATCGGTGGCGGCGACGAAACCGTACATCTCGGGTGGATCGTGCAGCACGTCTATCGCCTCGCGGATCGCCTCGTAACTGGTGGGCGGCTCCAGGCCGTGTTCTTCGAAAAGATCGGCCCGATAGAGCAGCAACTGGGTCCAGCCGCTGTGGGGAACAGCCGCGTATCCGCCCTGGAATGCGACCAGGTCGAGGGAGCCCTCTACGAAGGTATCCTCGCCCAGATCGAGGACGACATCGGTGGCGGCGAAGGTATCGAGTATGCCTTCCTGAGCCCAGCCGATGGTCCGGGAGAGGGGGTGGAAGATGACGTCGGGCAACTCTCCCGCCGCGAAGGCGGCTGTCGCGCGCTCGCCCATCGCGCTCTCGGTCACAGGCACCACCTCGACGCCGATCCCCGTCTGCGCTTCGAAATCGGAAGCGATCCGATTCTGGATCTCCAGGCGTTCCGGCTGCTCCTCGGTCGTCCACAGGGTTATCTGCTGCGCCTGTGCGAGGCCGAATAGCAGGAGTAGTAGTACCGCGGTTCGGATGGTCTTCATTCTGCTGCCTCCTTGAGTGCTCGGTCGCTCACGGATCGTTATCTGACTCTTACGCTCGGATTCGTCTCACCTCCCTGGGAACGGGCCAACCCCCGACTGGACTCGCGTTCGATCAGGCGGGGAGCGACGACGATGCGCTGGACCTCGTCTTCACCCGCCAGAGCAGCTAATACTCGCCTGGCCGCCTCGCGGCCCATGGTTCGCGCCGGTTGGCGTACGGTCGTGAGCGGCGGGTCGAGGTAAGCCGACCAGGGGAGGTCGTCGAACCCCACCACCGCCAGGTCCGCCGGTATGGACAGGCCGCGCTCGCGAGCGGCTCGATAGACACCGACTGCCACCCTGTCGTTGGTGCAGACGACGGCAGTGGCCGAGACTGTGCCGAAGATCCTCTGCGCCGCTTCGCGTCCACTCTCCTCTCTGGAGTCGCTCTCCACGAGCGCGGCGGGCTGGAGGCCGCGATCCCCCACCAGCTCGATGAAGCTCTGCCGTCGCTCTACCCCGTCGCGTCTTATCCCGGCGATGTGAGCGATCCGGGTGTGGCCGAGAGCCACCAGGTGATCGACGGAGGCCGCAACGCCAGCACGGTTGTCGATGGCAAGGGTCGTGAAATCATCGGCGTCGGTTGGCAGCTCACGTTGGACGAGGACGGTGGCGGGGCCACCTCGTAGAAGCGCCTCCAGCCGCCTCGGCTCGAGTTGGCTTCCGATGAGGACGAGGGCGTCCACCTGGCGGGCGAGTAGCAGTTCGAGTGCAGCGGCTTCCTGCTCGAGGCTGCGGTTGTCGGTCACCATCATGTAGTGCATGCCAAGAGGTTCGAGCACGTCCTCGATCCCCCGGGCCATCTGCGCGTAGAGTGGGCCGATGACGTCCGGGATTAGCACCCCGATAACGCCGGTCCTGCCGGTTACGAGCCCACGCGCCAGGTCATTGCGGCGGTAGTTCAGTTCAGCCACTGCCCGCTCGACCGCGGCTCTCGCCGCCTCCGAAGCTCTGCCACCGTTGAGGACTCTCGAAACGGTGGCTGTCGAGACGCCCGCAGCGTTGGCTACATCCAGAATTGTCGCGCTCCGCTTGGCCACTCGCCCCTGCTCTCGCTATCAGGATCCAAAGCGCCTGCGTTCTTGCCCGGATGGCACGTAAACGTTTACAGCCTGTTGGTGGATACAGTGTGGAGCATCGCCCGCCTTCGAGTCAAGGGGCACCGGAGGCTCCACGTGCAGCACTAGAATAGGCCGCCTCAGTTCCGAGGCGGACTTCGAGGCGATAGCCGAGTTCCTCGGCCGCTACCCCGCCGAGCCCGACTAAGCAGCCTAGAACGGTTCAGGGCAAGGTATCGGTGCGGGCTCGAGACTAGCCATGAACTGCTCGTGGATCGCTTCCAGTTCATCGGTCAGGGTGGCGAGCTCGGGATCCGCGGGATCTCCCTCGGCTATCCGTTCTGCCAGCTCATCGAGACGTCGGCTCAGCTCATCGCGCCGATCGGCGTTCGACTGAGCCCTCCGGAGATGGTCGAGGGAGAACCACTCCTCTCCGAGCGAGTCGTGACCCCTGACATTCCAGATCCTCATCCGGAAGCTCTCCTGCATCACGCCGTTCTCGTCGGGCTGGTAAACCGTCATGCCGCGAAGGCTCGGTCCTATATCGGTCGAGATGATGCCGTCTTGCACCGCGAGGAGGGTGCCCTGTTCCGTATGGATGACCTGACCGAGCCACACTCCGTCGGTGGCGAAGATCATCCCCACCTCGTCGATCGCCGGCACGCTGTCCAGGAGCTGGAAACCGTCGTAGTCGACCGTTACCTGCTCCCCGCTGAGTACCCCGTAGTCGACATGGCCGTCGTAACTCATCATCGACGACTCGACCCCCTCGAACAGCGCACCCGGATCGTTCAGGAACCCATCCAGCAACTCTTGCAGCTGCCCATCGGCCATCGGAGTCTGGGTGACCTCTCCGCTGTACGAGTCCCAGCTCGTGACGGTGCCACCCTCGAACACCGAGTCGAAGACCAGCTCGGAGTCGAAGCAGCTGCGGACTCGCATCGCTTGCCGGGTCCAGTCGAACGCCACGGACTGCAGCATGGCGGGCGACCCTTCGGTGAACTGGCGCGTAGAGATGTTCATCGACATCGCGGCGGGCAGCTCTATCTCCTCTCCCGCGAAGAGGATCTCGGCGCTCGACTCGAACAACTCGATCGCGCGGGGATGGGTCTGAGCGAAACCGAACGGCGTCAGGAGAGCAAGGAGGGTAACGGTGCGCATGACGTGGGATGGTCGGCTCATGTCGTCGACCATCTCAGACGGCTTGTCACAGAACTCTTAGCCTGCTAACTCCGGGAGCGGGGGCGAACAGGTACAACCGGCCGCCTGGCCCACGATCGGCCGACACACTTCAGGCGAGGGGAGTCACGAAACTGGGATCGTCGTTACGGGTGTTGTTCACCGCCGGCGACACGGGATAGAGCTCGATGTCGTCCAGAGGAGCCTTGGCCAGGACCTCCTTCAGGGCCGTTTCGGGATCGTCGCCCGACAGCCAGGTGTCGAACTCCTCCTTGGCGACCATGACCGGCATCCGGTTGTGCAGCTCTTCCACCGGTCCCGCGGAGGCGGTCGTGAGGATCGTGCAGGAGACGAGCCGCTCGCCGCTCTCCCTGTCCCGCCAGATGTCCATCAGACCTGCGAACGCCAGCGGTTCCCCGCTCTTCTTGCGGATGTGATACGGGGTCTTGCTGCTGCCCTCACGCTTCCACTCGTAGAAACCGCTGGCGGGGATCAGCACCCGTCCTCGTCTGAAGGCGTTCCGGAAAGTCGGCTTCGACCCGGCCTCCTCGCTGCGCGCGTTGAACGTCGAGGCCTTCCACTCCCCGGGGCTCTTCACCCATCCCGGTATGAGTCCCCAGCGCGCGTTCCCTGCCGATCGTTCGCCTTCACGGTTGCGGAAGACCATCGGGACGAGTTGGGTGGGCGCGACGTTGTAGCGCGGTTCGACGGAGAAATCCTCGGGGTTGACAACGTCGAACAGCGACTGCAGGTCTCCCGCCGTATGGCTTATCGCGTATCGTCCGCACATGAGCCGAGTATAGGACTGAGGCCGCGCGCCGGCCGTCGTGGAGCGGTGAGCTACCATCGCGTCATGACTCACGCAGCCTCCGATTACCGGACGATAGGCCGCACCGGGGTGAAGGTCTCGCCCCTCTGCCTGGGCACCATGACCTTCGGCGACAAGGCCGATGAAGCCGAGTCGGCCGCTATGTACCGCGCCTGTCGTGAGCGCGGCATCAACTTCTTCGATACAGCGGACGTCTATGCGGCCGGCAGGTCGGAGGAGATCCTGGGCAGGTTGATCGAGGGCGAACGGGATGAGATCGTCCTGACCAGCAAGGTGTTCGGGCGCACGGGCGACGACGTGAATGCCGCTGGGCTCTCCCGGCGCCACATCATCCGGGCCGTCGAGGCCAGCCTCCGTCGCCTCAAGACCGACCGGATCGACTTCTACTTCCTGCACCAGTTCGACACTTCAGTGGACATGGAGGAGCCGCTGCGCGCGCTGGACGATCTCGTGCGTCGTGGGCTCATCCTCTACCCGGCGGTGAGCAACTGGTCAGCCTGGCAGATCGCCAAGGCACTGGGCATCGCCACGCGAGAGGGCTTGGCACGTTTCGAGCTCATCCAGCCGATGTACAACCTCGTCAAGCGACAGGCAGAGGTCGAGATCCTTCCGCTGGCGATCGCCGAGAGGCTCGGCGTCATCCCTTACAGCCCGCTCGCCGCCGGGCTCCTCACGGGTCGCTACAGCCGCGATGGGATGCAGGCGGAGGGCCGTCTGACGGAGAACCGCATGTACGCCAGCCGCTACCGCGACGCCGAGTATTACCGGGTGGCAGAGCGGCTCGTCGATTACGCAGACGCGCAAGGCGTACACCCTGCCACGCTGGCCGTCGCCTGGGCAGGGTCCCATCCGGGCGTTACCGCCCCGATAATCGGGGCTCGGAGCGTCGAACAACTCGAGCCTTCGCTCGCGGCCCTCGAGTTCGTGATGACAGACGAGGTCCGGCGCGAGGTCTCGGCCCTCTCCCCAGCCCCTCCACCCGCTACCGACCGGAGCGAGGAGCGCGTCCGGGGATAGCAGGACCTCGGACCCAAGAGAAGGGGACGGGTCGCGCAGCAGCGCTCCCCGTCCCCTCGTGGCCTCCGCCTCGCCTCATGCAGCTTGGCGGTCGATCCTGGCCTCGCTGCGAAGGCTCGCCGCCACCTCGAGCAACCGGTTGGTCTGGTGGATTATCGCCTTGCGGTCCTCGTCGGTGATCCCCTTGCCAGCGGTGACGCTCGTGCCGTACGGGTTGCCGCCGCTGGCGAAGACGCTCTCGTCGGTATATCCCGGGGGCACCAGCACCGCGCCCCAGTGCATGAAGGTGGTGTAGAGGCTTAGGAGGGTGGTTTCCTGGCCACCGTGGGGGTTCATCGCGCTGGTCATCGCCGACACCGCCTTGTTGGCGAGCTTGCCCTCCTGCCAGAGCGGGCCGAGCGTGTCGATGAAGGCACGCATCTGGCTTGCGGGCACTCCGTAACGGGTCGGAGAGCTGAACAGGTAGGCGTCGGCCCAGATCATGTCGTCGGTGGTCACCTGAGGCACGTCGGCGGTTCGTTTCTCCTGCGCCAGCCAGCCCTCCTGGCCTTCCACGACCTGCCTGGGGGCCGTCTCGGGCGTCTTCCTCAAACGCACGGCCGCGCCGGCTTCTTCGGCAGCATCGGCCGCGATCTTGGCCATGTCGTAGTTGGTCCCGTACGTGCTGTAGTAGATGACAGCCAGTTTCGTCTTGCTCATGATCTTCCTCCTTGGGGTCTGCTCGCGTGGTCTAGCCGATGGGCGGTCTAGTCGATGGGCGGGAGGTTCGCGACGATGCGATCTCGTCGAGGCTCCAGGAAGGGCGGGAGCACCACCGTCTCGCCCAGAGCCTCCGGGTCTTCATCGACGGCGAACCCGGGTCCATCGGTCGCGATCTCGAACAGGATGCCGTTCGGCTCGCGAAAGTAGAGACTGCGGAACCAGTAGCGATCCACCTGACCGCTGTTGGGAACGCCGGCCCGGTCGAGGCGCTCGAGCCACTCGTCGTAGTCATCATCGGGGACTCGGAAGGCGACGTGATGAACCCCTCCTGCCCCCGGTCGCCCGGGCGCCAGGGCCGGGCGCACCTCGACGTGCAACTCGGCGCCCGCTCCGCCCCTGCCCATCTCGAACACGTGAACCGTCTCGTCCGCCGATTCCGGGCTCGGATAACTGCGGGACCGGCGCATCCCCAGCAGGCGGGTGAGCACTAGATCGGTGGGTTCGAGTTCCGGCACGGTGATGGTTATAGGCCCGAGCCCGCGGATCTGATGTCGGGCAGGCACCAGACTGCGCTCCCATGGGACCGAATCGAAATCGGACCCGCTGGCGTCGACGATGGCGAGCCTCTGCCCCTCCGGATCCTCGAAATCCAGGGTGAGCCGGCCGTCGCGGAGGACGGGCTCGGCCGTAGCGGCGAGACCGTCTAGGCGCTGGCGCCACCAATCGACCGATTCCGGCCCTTCTACCATCAGGCCGGTTCTGCTGATGCTGCGGTTCCCCCGGCGTTCCGGGGGAACTCTCCAATCGAAGAAGGTTATGTCGGTCCCGGGAGTACCGGCTCCATCGGCGTAGAAGAGGTGGTAGGCGCTCACGTCGTCCTGGTTGACGCTGCGCTTGACAAGCCTCAGGCCGAGGGTCTCGGTGTAGAAGCGGTGGTTGTCACGCACTTGGGCGGTGACGGCCGTGAGGTGATGGAAGCCGGTGAGTTCCATGGGAACGATCCGCCCTACGCCTCGTTCGTCGCCGTGGCGGTCTGCGTCGCGGCGCGCCGGCTGGCCACGAGATAGATAGCGCTCCCAAGCGCGGCGAGAGCCGCTACCAGGGTGATGGAGCCGGGGACGGCGATCCCGAGCAGCGCGTCGAGCGAGTAGGCGCCGGGACCGGCCAGGATCAGGGTCAAGGCCCCAGCGGAGAAGACCAGTGGCAGCTCGTATCCGCCGTTGGTGTTCCACAAGCCGTTCTGCAGGTGTACGAGCAGAGTGGCGACTAGCATCGCTGCGATGACTGCGATCCCGCCGATAGGGGTCAGCAGACCGAGCGTGAGGAACAGTCCGCCGAAGAACTCCGACGCGCCCGCGGCGAACGCCCACAACGGAGCGGGCTTCAGATTCATGCTGCCGAGCCACCCCGCAGTACCTGCGAGGCCGTGACCTCCGAACCAGCCGAAGAGCTTCTGCGCCCCGTGTCCCACGAAGAGCAATCCGATGACTACCCGGAGCACTAGCAGTGCTATATCCATGTTCGATCTCCCTTTACCTGATGTCCGGAGCAAGCTGCCGCTTACTTCCGATAAGTGACTATACAGACTGCGCTTACGAATGTCAAGTTACTATACAGAACGGCTCGGCGTGCTAGGCTGTCGACCATGAAGGAGATGGCGAACGTATGTCCGCGCTACCACCACGCGGTCGAACTCCTGGGCCGGCGCTGGACCGGGGCGATAGTCGTTCTGCTGCTCCAGGGTGTTTCCCGGTTCAACGAACTGGCGGCCAGGATCCCCGAGATGAGTGACCGGATGCTCTCCGAGCGCCTCAAGGAGCTCGAGGCGGAAGGTATCGTCGAACGCAGCGTCAAACCTGAGACTCCGGTACGCGTCGAGTACAGCCTGACGGAAAAGGGCAAGGCGTTGCAGTCGGCGGTTAGCGCAATCTCGGCGTGGGCCGAGAACTGGCTGCCGGATCCCGAGCAGGAGACGACCGAGATCGGTCGGGGGCGCCAGCTTCGCCAGGACAGCGCGCCCGACGGCAAGCTGCCGGATCCGCTGGCCTGAGCCAGTACATTCACAGCTGTCACCAACGAGGTGAGTCAGAAGCTTCTTCACAATCGGCAACGGACCGCGTACCTTAGACACTACGGGGGTAGCGGGACCACCTGAATGAGATTGAGCCGGCACGGGGGCGCCGGCTCTTCTCTTTTGCCGGCTCGACCGAACTGGTATCATTCCCGACAATCCAATTGCGGACCGGTCCCCGAACTTGCCAGAGAATCTCTCAACACTACTAAAAATCCACCAGAAGCCGCGCGGCGGCGGTCTGGCTCTGGCCATCGCCCTCATCGCCGTCCTGTTGGGCCTGACGACACTGGTCGTCTACTCGAGCGGCGGCACCAGTCAGGCCTACCTCCACCTCGCCTACCTGCCCATCATCCTCGCAGGGTTCCTCTTCCACCGGAGCGGCGGGTTGCTGGCCGGTATCGCAGCCGGACTCCTCCTTGGCCCGCTGATGCCGCTCGACGTCGGTACCGGCGTCGCGCAGGAGCCGTTCAGCTGGCTCTTCCGCCTCCTGGTGTTCGCCCTCGTGGGCGTACTCACCGGACAACTGGCGCGGCTGCTCGCCATCCGAACCGCAAACCTGGCACAGAACTTCGCCGACACCCTGCACAGCTTCGCCGCGCTCGTCGCCACGCGCGACGAGCAGGTCGCGGGACATTGCGAGCGAGTCGCCCGGAACGCTACCGTGGTAGGCCGCAAGCTGGGCCTCGATGAAGCGCAGCTCGACGCACTCCACTGGGCGGGTGTCCTCCACGACCTTGGCAAGGTAGCCATCCCCGATCGGATCCTGCTTAAGAGCGGGCCGTTGAGCGAGGAGGAGTACGAACTGGTCAAGACCCACTGCACCGTGGGAGCCGACCTCGTCGGGAGGGCGGGTGGAGACTTCGAGCTCGTGGCGAGCGGCATCAGGACTCACCACGAGCGTTGGGACGGCACCGGCTACCCGGCCGGACTGGAAGCCGAAGCTATCCCCCTCTTCGGACGGATTCTGGGGGTCGTTGACGTCTTCGAGGCACTGACGAGCGAGCGGCCCTATCGCAAATCCGTCGGGGTAGCGGCAGCCTCCGAGTTGCTTCGACGGGAGTCGGGTGGACACTTCGATCCGGCAGTAGTTCGAGCATTCCTCGAACTCAGCGAAGAGGGGCGGATCGAAGTAGCGGACACCGATGCGGGCGAACTGAATGTCGAGATAACGGCAGACGAGAACCACTGAACCCGACAGCTGGAGCCGGTTCCCTCACCGACGCACCGCACGCGCCTTCCCACCGAAGCGCTCCCATCATGAGATAATTCCAGGCGCTTCCCTCGAAGTCGGGAGGGGAAGGAGTCGGCAGTTGCAAACCTTGAAGACGCAGGCGATCGACCGGAGCCACACCGGGATGGACGAGAAACTGCAGGACGTTTACGCTCTCATCCAGCAGCGGAATCCCGGAGAGACGGAGTTCCACCAGGCAGTGCGGGAGGTGCTCGCCTCTCTGGGGCCCATGCTCGCCAAGCATCCGGAGCTCGGTTCCGGCAAGATCCTCGAGCGCATCTGCGAACCGGAGCGACAGATCATCTTCCGCGTACCGTGGCAGGACGACAACGGCGAAGTCCACGTCAACCGGGGCTTCCGGATCGAGTTCAACAGCGCGCTCGGTCCCTTCAAAGGCGGCCTGCGCTTCCACCCCTCGGTGAACCTCGGGGTGATGAAGTTCCTCGCCTTCGAGCAGATCTTCAAGAACAGCCTCACCGGCATGCCGATAGGCGGCGGCAAGGGAGGTTCCGACTTCGACCCCAAGGGCAAGTCGGAGACTGAGATCATGCGCTTCTGCCAGAGCTTCATGACCGAGCTCTACCGCTACATCGGCGAGAGCACCGACGTTCCCGCCGGCGACATCGGAGTGGGCACGCGGGAGATCGGTTACCTCTTCGGCCAGTACAAGCGGATCACCAACCGTTACGAGTCGGGCGTGCTGACCGGCAAGGGGATCGACTGGGGCGGCTCCCTGGTCCGGAAGGAGGCGACCGGCTACGGCTGCGTCTACTTCGTCGAGGAGATGCTCAACGCCCGCGGAGATTCTCTGGATGGCAAGACCTGCGTTGTCTCGGGCTCGGGCAACGTCGCCATCTACACGATGGAGAAGCTCGAGCACCTGGGCGCGAAGACGATCGCCTGCTCCGACTCGAGTGGGGTAATCCTCGACCGCGACGGCATAAGGCTCGACACCGTCAAGCAGCTCAAGGAGGTGCAGCGCCGCCGCATCGCCGAGTACGCCGAAATCCACGAGCATGCGAAGTACACCCCAGGCGGCAGCATCTGGGAGATACCGTGCGAGGTGGCCTTCCCTTCGGCGACACAGAACGAACTGAACGGACGCGACGCGGTTCGACTGGTGGAGAACGGCTGCATAGCCGTTGGCGAGGGCGCGAACATGCCCTCGACCCCCGAGGCCGTCGAGGTCTTCCTGGACGCCGGCGTCTCGTTCGGCCCAGGCAAGGCAGCGAACGCCGGAGGAGTAGCTACCTCCGCGCTGGAGATGCAACAGAATGCCAGTCGAGACGCCTGGAGCTTCGAGTACACGGATCAGCGACTCAGGCAGATCATGAAGGAGATCCACGCCCGCTGCTTCGAAACCGCCGAGGAGTACGGCGTGCCCCGGAACTACGTGCTGGGGGCCAACATAAGCGGCATGCAGAAGGTGGCAAATGCGATGGCGGCTATGGGCCTGGTCTGAGCAGAGCGGCTTCCGACGCCTTCTGTTCCGAGGAACTACTTCCGCCGGCCCGTCAGAACGTGTAATGCGGCATGATCGACGCCCGCGACGAAGAGCTCCCGGGTAGCCTGACCAGCGAGTTCAGGAGGGCGAAGCGACTGGAGTGGCTGACGATCGCCTACCTGTGCGCGGACATCGTCCTCGTGTACCTGGTGTTGGGCGGATCGCAGGCGGTCCGCGCCGCCTGGATCGAGAGCTTCCTCGAGCTGATCCCACCGGTCGTATTCCTCGTCTCCGTCCGCTACATGAACCGGCCTCCCAGCCGGAAGTTCCCGTACGGACTGCACCGCGTCACCTCCGTGGCCCACCTGTGCGCGGGCATCGCGCTGCTTTTCGTCGGCGGCTTCCTCCTCTACATCTCGGCGAACAGCCTGCTGCACCCGCAACCGGTGAGCATCGGCACTCTCGAGCTCTTCGGTCTCGATATCTGGCGAGGCTGGCTGATGATCGCCATCATGTTCGACAGCATCGTGGCCATCCTTCTCGGACGCGCCAAGCGCCGACCCGCGAGAGCACTGCACGACAAGGTCCTCGACGCAGACGCAGACATGAACCGCGCGGACTGGCTGACCGCCGTGGCAGCGATAGTCGGCGTGCTGGGCATCCGTTTCGGCCTCTGGTGGGTGGATCCTGTCGCTGCCGGCTTCATCTCGCTGAATATCCTGATGGACGGATACCGGAACTCGCGAATCGCGGTTTTCGACCTCATGGACATGGAGCCCACACTGGTCGGGGGCGAGACGGAGGACCCCCTGGTAGTGAAGGTGAAGGACACGCTCCAGGGTCTGCCGTGGGTCGCGGAGGTCGATCTGAGATCGCGAGAGGAGGGCCGGATCTACTTCTTCGAGGCGCAGGTCGTTCCGGTGGACGAACGAGATCTGCTCGACAGGCTCGCCGATGCGCGCGACAGAGTGATGGCTCTCGACTGGAGGGTGTTCAGCATCGGCATGACGCCGGTGCGTGCGCTGGACGAAGAACGCAAGAAGGTCGCCTAGACGGCGGACGGCCCCAGGCCCACCAGCGACGGCTCGAGCTGGAACGCGCGATCCCGCGATGCCTGCCAGCGCGCCTCGAGAGCCCGAGTGACGGCGTTTCTGTTGCCATCGACGTCACGGAGGGGGATGCGGAAGTACCGCCGCATGTACCCTTCAGAGAATTCGCCGCCACCGTGCGCCTCCAGGAGGTACTTCTCTGGGTCGGTGAGCTCCAACTCGAGGTACCACTCGCTCCGATCCGGAAAGCGCCCGCCGTCCACCGCTACCTCGATCAGTTCGAATCCCTCTACACCACGCCAGGCGATAGGACGGCAACGCCAGTCACGGTAGAAGATCGCCCGCTCGTCGAGCACCAGCAACGGCCTGTCGTCGAGGGCGCGCCTTCCCTCGATGACGAAGAAGGCCAGGAGGCCGGGGAAGACGAGCAGCGCCATCGGAAGAGCGACGACCAACCGTTCCATCCACGACTCCTCGACCAGCCTCTCCAACCCGGCGGGCTCGATCAGCGACCACGCGATGAACCCGACGTCGGCGATGAGAAGCGCCCCCAACAGGAGGGAAGCCAGCCTCGGCCGCCAACGGTTGCGGTAGAAGAGGCTGCGAGGGCCTGGAGTCATGAGTCGGCCCCACGCGAGGAGCAAGCAGCCGAGTCTCCGCTCCCCGCTCGTGCCAATCGAACCGACGACAGGTACATAGTTCATATGACACCGGCGCTCCCCTCCGCGTCGGAGGAAAATTCCACGTCGGCTCCTCATATGGAGTGTCGGAAGGCCAGGAAATCGCGATCGGGCCCCTGTACCATCCGTCTGGGGGGTGCGAGTTGGGCAGGAGCGCGCTCGTGATCGTCAATCCTGCGGCGGGCAAGAGGGCGGCCGGTGAGAACCTGGCGACGCTCGAAGAGCGGCTAAGCGAAGCCGGGTACCGGTTCGAGATCCGGGAGACCACCGGTGAGGGCGACGCACTCGAGTGGGCCCGGCAGGCATCGGACGTCGACCTGGTCGTAGCCTTGGGTGGCGACGGCACGATCATGGAAGTCATGAGCGGGCTCATCGATGGCAAGCGGGGCATACCGCTAGCCCAGATCCCGGCCGGGACGGCCAATCTGCTCGCCCGGGCACTGGGCATACCCACGGATCTGGATGGCGCCATCGACGTCGCCTTGAGCGGCGTCGTCATCGAGCACGACGTCGGCCGGGAGGAAGGCAGCGGACGCTACTTCGCCATGGTCGCCGGAGCCGGCTTCGACGCCCAGTTGATGGAAGACACGCCGCGGGCGCTCAAGAACCGGATGGGCTTCTCTGCCTACCTGATCGCCGGACTCCGGAACCTGTTCCGCCTCAAACGGTCGTACATCCTCCTCCAGGTCGACGGAGACCATCACCACTTCCGGGCCCACACCGTGATGGCCCTGAACATCGCGATGATCGAAGGGCTCAAGCTGCCCGGTGCGGTCGAGATCGACCCTCACGACGGCAAGCTCGACATCGCCATCGTTACGCCCGCATCCCTGTTCGGCATCCTGGAGGTCGCCCTGCGGCTCGTAAGCGGTCGACTCTCCGGCTACGAACGCCTGCGCTTCATGCAGGCACGGCAGCTGCGGATCGAAGCCAATCCGCCCCTCGACGTCGAGTTGGACGGTGAACCCCTGGGAACCACGCCGCTTACCCTGACCGCCGTCCGGAACGGGGCCCGTTTCGTGGTACCCAGGTCGTACGCGCAGAAGCGGGCCCTTGACACCTATCCTATCGGGAATCGACAGGAGTCGAAGACTAGCGGAAGGTCTCCGGCCAGGACGGGTCCGGACTAGACTGTCTTGGAAGGAGGAGGTTGCTGCAGCCGGACCAGGCAGGCGACGAGCGTTCCCGAGGCGCCGGGCGACTGCGGCTCCTCCGCCCGCTCGCCGTCGTCGTTTGGGTGCTCCTGTTGCTATCCTTCTGGCTGCTCCTCAGCCACCAGAGCGGGGAGCCACTGCGGTTGCTGCGGGAGGTGGCACGAAGCTTCGCCCTCTCTCGCTGGGCGCCGGCGATGCTGTTGGCGCTCTACGCCGCGAGGCCGCTCCTGCTTCTGCCCATCACCGTCCTCAACCTCGCCTGCGGTTTCGCTCTTGGCGCATCGGCCGGTATCCCGCTGGCCCTGCTGGGTACGCTGGTTTCCGCCTCGACCGGGTACGCCATCGGCATGTCGCTGGGTACGGAGGAGCTGGCGACGAGATCGCAGGTGCGCTGGCGCTTCGTGAGGCTGTTGCGGAGCCGCAGTTTCGAGGCGGTTGCGGCAGGCGGACTGATGTACCTCCACGCCGACCTGGTGAACCTGCCCGCCGGCATTCTGCGACTACACTTCCCCACCTTCCTGCTGGGCATAGCGGTCGGCAACTCTCTCACCCTGACGATGGCCGTGCTGGCTGGCGCAGCGATAGAAGTGGGCGGTCTCGGCGCGGACGTATCGGTGGACCTCGCGTACATCGTCGGTGCGGCCGCTCTCTTCCTGGCGAGCCTGCTCCTCGCGCGCTCCCTGCGGGCTCGCATCGGCCCGGCGGATGGCGACGTGCGGAGCGAAGGCAACGCGGAATGAAACTGGCGCCAGTTTCGCCGGGCCACACCTTCCCTAACCTTTGGGCATGGACCTCCAACTGGCGGGGAAGCTTGCGGTCGTAACCGGCGCCGATTCCGGTATCGGCTTGGCGACCGCCCGTGTGCTAGCCGTCGAGGGGGCTCGGGTGCTCATAACCGATCTCGAGGAGGCGTCACTTGAAGCCGCTGCAGCCGACATCGAGCAGGCGGTGCCGGCCGGTCGCTTGCACGCTAGAGCTGCCGACCTGACCAGGCCCGCCGACGTCGAGCTGCTGCTAGAGGCGGCAGACGAGCTGGGCGGAGCTGCGATACTGGCCCACCTGGCCGGCGCTCGGGGAGCTGCGGGCGATTTCCTGGGGATAGATGACGACGGCTGGCGCCGCACTCTCGACATCGATCTGATGGGAGCGGTCAGGGTGTGCAGGACTTTCATCCCCGGGATGCTCGAGCGCGGTTACGGCCGGATCGTTCTCACCGCTTCGGAGAACGCCGTGCAACCGTACGGCGAGGAACCTCCTTACGACGCCGCGAAGGCGGCGGTAGTCAATCTGACCAAGTCGTTGTCGAAGGCGTACGGGAGGCGTGGAGTGCACGTCAACGTCGTTTCTCCGGCGTTCATCGAGACGCCGATGACCGACGAGATGATGGCCAAGCGGGCGCTCGAGAGCGGGGTGAGCGTCGATGACGCCGTGCGGAGCTTCCTCGCGAGCGAGCGTCGCGGAATTACCCAGAATCGCCGCGGTCGCCCGGAGGAGGTGGCCGATGTAATCGCCTTCCTCTGTTCCGACCGCGCAAGCTTCGTGGACGGCGCCAACTGGCGAGTCGACAGCGGCTCAGTAGCGACCGCCTTCGGATGACGGGCCGGGAGCTAGTGTAAGAAGCCTGTAAGCGGGCCTCGACCAGAATGAGCCGTACGGAGCGAGGACTTTCGCTCGCAACCGGATCAGACATGGACCAGGCTGTCACCCACTCTCACCTCACCGGGCACCCGGGTGCCCCCGAACGCGTAACGCACCCTCGGGGACTGCTGGGCATCGGCGAGTCGGAATACCGAGCGGGTCGACCGAAGCGGGCGTTGGGGCCCCTGGTGGAAGCCACTCGGAGATTCGAAGCGGCGGGAGACCTCGCAGGTCAACTGGAGGCGCTGCTTCTGGCCGGCCGCGCCGCCCGTGACCTGGGCCAACTCGAAGATGCGACGAGTTACGTGGAGCGTGCGCTAGCCCTCAGCCGCGAGATATGCGACAGCAGCGCCGAGATCGAGGCGCTGAACCTGAGCGCGGGTCTGCTCAGCAGCAAAGGTGATGAGCCAGGCGCCCTGTCGCGGCTCGAGTTCGCCTTGGGGAAGGCTCGCGAGCTGGGCCTCAACGAACGGCAGGCGGAGCTGCTCAGCAACATGGGGCAGCTTGCGATGAGGGTCGGCGATCCCCAGCAGGCCATCGAGTGCCTCCGTGAGGCCCTCGCTACCGTCGAAGGCGCAGGCCGTGAGTCCCGCACCCAAGCGGCGACACTGACGAACCTGGGGCACCTCCACCGCGACCTCGGTGAGTTGGCGACGGCCAAGGAGTACTACACGAGGGCACGCGAAGTGGGCCGGGCCATCGCTGACCAGATGGTCGAGGTCGTAGCGCTCAACAGCCTCGCGAACGTCCTGGGCCTGGAGAGCGAGTGGGCGCTCGCTCGGCAGCTCTTCCACGAGGCGTTGGCCATGGCCCGGGGCCTCGGCTTCCGGCAGTACGAGATCGACAACCTGGACGGGCTGGGTGACGCCCACTCCGCACTTGGCGAGGCGGATCGAGCGGTGAAAACCCATCTGGAGGCGTTCAAGCTCGCTCGCAACATGGGCGACTCCGCCGGTCAGCTGGATGCTCTCCTCAAGATCGGCCGGAACCTGGTTCTTTTGCGGCGCGCGAGCGAGGCGCTCACGTTCCTGACTGCGGCGTTGGAGGCGGCAACACGCGGTCAGCGGACCGTGCAGCTAGCCGCGGTGCACGAGGCGTTGAGCCAGGCTCACGAGGAGCTGGGCGACCTCACGAAAGCACTTCATCACCAGCGAGAGCTACGGGCGGCAGAGAAGTCGCTGTTCGATCAGAAGTGCCAGAGGCTCATTGCCCAGAAGGGCGCCTTCTGCGCGCTGGTGCGGGCCGGCCATGGGGCCAGGGACGGCGACGCTTCGTAGCACCCCCGGCTACGAACGATCGACGGCGGCGGCCAACTCGGCGTAGTAGTGAAGCTTCGCTGCGAAGGTCATCCGCGCCTTGCCGCTGGGAGAGGGCAGCACGAAGTCGGCGACGCCCTCGAATATCCCCTCCGCCTGCGGTCCCCACGCTGCGTCCTTCTCGCCTGAAGCGGCCAGGTACACACCCTTGCCGGTGAAGGCCAGCACCCGTGGAGGGCATCTCCGCACCAGTTCCGTGAGCCGTCTGCCTGCCGGCCCTGAGCCTCTTGGGACGACGCTAAGGAGCCCGAGGCCGAAATCGGGGAGGCGTTCATCTTCCTTCGGCTCGAGCCGCCTGGGGGTGAGGCCCGACTGAGCCAGCAGCCGCCAGAACTGGTTGTTGCGACGGGCATGATGGTGCCGGAGCCGGATATCGGCAGGTCCCGGTTCGAAGGCGACGAAGACGATCTTCAGGTCTGGCGCCAACACGCCCCGCTCGACAGGCGTGTCGTCATCGCCGGCGGCGGAAAGCATCTATGGGCAGACTACAAGCAGGGTTCGGATCAGGCGTTCGACAGGTCGGCATGGGTAGATGGCAGGCCCCGCCGTGCGGCGGGGTCGCTGCCGTTGCCTGACTTCGGCCGGTCGGTGTTCCACTCCAACTGTAGGTATAAACGCCACTTCCCGCAGGGCGTGAGGCTCCATCGACCGGCCCGAGCCTCTGGAGAATTTCTACGTCAACACCCGGCACCGGCTCTGTGTCGCCCGGTACAGAAGTTCCGTCTCGATGTCGTGCGGTGCGGTTAGGCCGCTGGCGGCCAGGATCATCCTCGCCCTAACGCTTGCCAGCAGTTTCTCCTGCTCGGTCTCAATTCCGAGATCATCAGCATAGGTGGACATGTCCTAGTGTGCCAAACGAGCATTTCAACTTGAAGGGGAGTCCTTGAAAAGCTCTACTGAGTAAACTCGTCTGGACGTCCATCGGAGAAGAGATGCCCGAACTCCTTGGTTGCACCGTAACCGAAGGTCTGCTCGCCGCTTGGAAAGCGCACTTGGTACCGGAGCGGCAGCCTTTCTTCGCCAGCAAGGCGGATTCGAGCCGGTTGCCGCCGGACTGTCGGCGTCCGTTAGAACGACTGAGGAGCCTCCCCCTCAGCCAGAAGGACACTTTCGGAGTACATGAGGTTTCGAGGTCCTTGCCTGTCGCCTTCCTGCTTGACGAAACGACGTTCTCGCAGCTGAAAGGCGGGCAGGCGCAGGAGTTACTGGCCTCGAACCGAGCCGGCGGACGCGGAGCAATCTTCGTTTGGGAAGATTGGATCGGGGAGTTGGAGGACTTCGAGGTCGCCATACTTCGCGAAGCGTTTCCCGAGGACCTCTTCCTACTGTGGCCACGTGCTTTCGAGCGACTGACGGCACGCAGTCAGAAGAAATTCCTGTACCGCTTCGCAGCGCAAGATCAGGCGGTCTGCAAGAGACGCTCGATCAGTGGGGGTCAGTGGACCAAGATCGATAAAACGCTGCCGGGGGTGCGAGCTATGGCTGGAACGTTCCTGCCGGACAGCGGCGGGAACTGCTTCGCTACCGCTATGACAGCATTCGAACCGGAGCTCGTTGCAGAGCTGTGGGTTCAAAGGGACGCCTTCGAGACCTGGTTGGAGGAACGGCGGCCGGTCGCGGGCGCTCAGATCGAGTTGGGAACGTTGCTCGTGTGGAGGAGCGATGCCACAGTCGCCGGCGGGAATCGCGCGAATCCCCAACCTCTGCCAAGGTGAAGAAGTGAACCTGCGAGGCGAAGCTTCCCGCTAGCAGCGAATCGAAATCCTGTCGCCAGAGAGCGGACTTATCCAAGTCCAGCTCCAGTACCAGCATTCGAGGATCACCGGCTGCGGCGCTCATACCTTCGGCACTTCCCGACGAGACTTATCGCCATCCTCCCCAAGGGAATCCCGGATCTCCGCCAGCGTACCCCTCAACAACTCTAGCGCTGGCGGCAGGACGTCCGCGATCTCCTCCGGTTGCCTGACCCCGTAGAACGCCTCCAGCTTCGCGGCGACCTCCGGTGGCAGGTCAGCGCTCGCCCCCTTAAGGTGGAAGTCGACCTTAGTAGGTGTGTGCATCAGGCGCAACGCTTCCACCAGTGGGTTCAGCACATGTTCGTGATAGGCCCCCAGAGCCTCCAGGAACTTCCCGCGCGCCACCTCCTTGCGAACCCAGGTCGGATAGACGGCCAGCCGGCTCTCGAGCCTCCCCAGCCGCGCCAGGGATTCCGCCCTTAGCTCTTCTTCGTCGAGATCCCTGTAGCGTACTACCGACCCTTTGTCGAACAGCACCAGCGTTCGCTCTTCCGTGAACGTGTACTGACGCGAGTGGGACTGAACGCAGGTGTCGACGATCAGGAACTCAGGTACTCCGCCTGGTCGGTAGAAGGCCTGGCGGACCAATGGATGCGGGTGATCGACCTCGATGCACAGTTCAAGGGGAGCTGACTCCTCGAGATACGTTCGCACCGCTTCCAGCGCTCGATCCTCACGACCATCAGCGACGTCCACCCACAGGTCGATATCGCTGTACTCATCCACGCGTTCGTGGGGGTCGGCGCCCTCGAGCCAAGCGGCATGCACGAACTCGAGGGGTCTCAAGCAATCTGCCAGGCCGGCGATGAGATCTTCCCTGGCACTATTCGCAGTAACACTCACACGTCGACAGTAGCGATTTCCGCGCTCCTGGTCCAGCCGACTCCGGTCGCCGCCATCAGTGGACTAGCCCGGCAGGCTCTTCGTCCGCAACGACCACCCACCCGCGGCGGTGGCGACTGGCGCTTCGGGACGCCTGCGGCACGAGCTACTTCCTCAGCGGCTTGGGAGCTCAGCTTTGTGCCGAAATCTGCTTCCAGCGCCCTTCTGAGACGACCTCGACTCTCGAGCCGTCAACGGAGATCGCTGTTGCGTCGTCGATGGCGTAACTCGGGTTCGGCAGTTGGCTTGCCCACTTCTCGGCTGCAGCCAGTGTGTTCGAGGGCAGATCCGGATTGTCCAGGTGCGGGAAGATCGAGAAGTCAACGAGGCCGAGAGCGGTATCGTCGCCAGATTCGGATTTCCAGCCTACGAACTCGTTTCCTATACGCGGCGTCATCACCATGCTGCCTGCGCTTAGTCCCAGCCACACCGTTTCGGACAGGGCCGGCAGATGAGCGACGAGCCCTGAGCGTTGCATCCAATGGCACAGGTAGAGCGCGTCGCCACCTGACGCCAGCAGGGCGTCGGCCTCCAGCACCTTCGGCAGCCATAGAGTCTCATCGATGCTGGGAAGGGCGGTCAACTCGAGCACGCCGAGAGACTTCCAGCCCAGCGCACAAATGGAGTCCTGGCTCTTGCCGGCGATGAACTCCCAAACCCGCTCGCCCGGCCCGACCCAGGGGTGGCCGTACATGGCCGTTGGGATGCAGAGGGCGTTGCACTCGGGAATCGCCTTGCCGAGCAGTCCTGTCAAGGCATTACGGATGCTCGAATTGGTGACACCACCTGAGGTGAGTAGGTACTTCATCGTGGCTCCTAGTGGGTGCGGGTCGACGTGCGAGGAAGTATCGCATGGCCAGCCCGCGCCCTGGGCGACCGCGGTAAGCGAACCCATCACCCTCGGCCGTGCCTGACACTCCTCTACGCCGCTCTTAAGACGAAAAATGCAGCCGTATCATCGCGCCTCGGATTGAAGCCCATCTTCCGAATTGCTTAAGTGCTCCTCACGTGCGGCGGTTACGACGTTCCCAACTATGAAAACCAGGAACATGCGAGACTAGGCTGAAACAGAGGGCAACCAAAATAAAAGGCAATGCCAGATGTGAATCGCCCCGTGTTTTCCGGAGGCTTGAAGGCTTGAGTCAGGCTGCTACCTGGCTCTGCTGCTGATAGTACATTTGCTCGAACTCGGCGGGTGGAATGTTGCCGATCGGCCGTTCTCCCGGAACAAGCGCACCGCCTCGACCTTGAACTCGAGATGATAGGGCGAGTTGTTACTGGCTCTCTTCTTCGGACACTATTCCTTCCTGAGCACTGTAGCTCAAGCAGTCATGTGTCCACCGAACCGGGGGAAGACCAGAGCGGCGCCTCCCCGGGACCAACTAGAAGGAACACAAGCGACAGGACGGCACACAAACGAAGGACTTAACAACTATCGATGACTCGCCCTGGGCCTCTAATGAAGTCGCATTGTCGCGCCCTTAGTGAGCAATTTTGCCTCCCGCATTCAAGAGGGGTTGCGAGCGAGGCTCAAAGGTGATCGCTGACTCTGCCGGGAGCGACGATGAACGACACCGTGTAGGTATCTCCATCCTCGTGAGTCTGGTCTTCCGAGTTGGGAATGGTGGATTTGAGAGCCTCTACAATCCTGCCAACGTCTGCAGGGCGTAGCTTCACCTCATGCACACCGATTTCCGGGCGCCTAATGCCGGCTCCCGCATCTCCAAGTTCGTGCCTCTCTGCCGCTGCCAGGACCACTTTGTTGAGGACGCCGAGTACATTGCGCACGAAAGGAATACAAGACTCTGGTTCGCACGCTTCTTCCCCATCTACCAATCGAGATCTGTAAGTGCGAACGCGGCCTTTCCGAGAAACCTGCTCCAGTAATCCGTCCTCGAGTAACCGCTTGGTCCAGTAGTGAACGCTGTTGGCTGGCATCTCCAGCACCCTGGCCACTTCACTAGGGCTTGCCGGCTCGGCGTACCCCTCCAGAACGAGGCGAGCCTTGAGGGATCCCAGTAGTTCTGATGGCTGGTCCATGACACATTCTCTACCCACCCAGTTTCAGATTCCACCTGCCGAACTGAAACAAGCATCTCGACATGCCATGGGCAATTCCTCACTATTCGCGCCCGGATCGAGGAGTTCTGCGGGCGGAACTCCTAGTCGAGTGCTCGACGCATTGCGGCCAAGGCCACGAGAATCATTACTATGTCGAACGACAGCAGGGCGCTGGCCATGGTGGTCATCACCCACCAGTCGAACCCCTCCAGGATAAGTTGACGGGCCGCGCTGATCGCGTAGGTCATCGGGTTGAATGTCGTGAGAAGTTGCAGCCACCGTGGCATTGCTTCGACCGGCGCCAGGGCGTTAGATGCGAACAACAGCGGCAAGCTCACGAACCCGATCACCGAGAACCACTGACCGTGATGCTTGAAAGTGAAGGCGAGCGCCATCGACAGGGCCGTGACCCCTATCCCCAACAGGATGCCAGTAGCCAGCACCAGCACGAGGCCAGCTACGCCAGACGCAATCCTCACGCCGAGGAGCGACGCCACGAGGAGAATCACCAGCGCTTGGAAAGTGGTGAGCCCGAGTACGTAGAAGAAGCGGCTCCACAGCACTGCACCGGGCGGGATCGGGGCAGCCAGCAAACGATGCAGCATCCCGGTCTCGCGATCGAAGAGTATCTGGGCACCGCCGTTCAAGGCGGCATTGAACACCGTCATGATGACTACGCCGGCGGTCATGAAGGCAATGTAGCTCGTGCCTGTCACCACCCCACTGTTCGCGAAGAGGTTGCCGAAGAGAACCAGCCAGAGGGCCGGCTGAGCCAGCGCCACCACTATCTCCAACGGCGTTCGCTTGAGCTGCCACCACCAGCGTTTGCTCAACGCGAACGAGGCCTGCAAGAAAGGTGTGCCACGTGATTCCAACCCGGCTTCAGCGACAGGGCGACTACGCCTAGTTGACTGCTCAAGCGCTGACATCCTCTGCCTCCTCGGTCAGGAACACGAACACGTCATCGAGCGACGGCTGCTCGTAACTCACCGCGACGATGTCCTCCTCGAACTCCGACTGCAGCAGCGAGAACGTTTTCCACAGGACTTCCGGTGGGCCGGAAAAGACCAATCTCTCGCCCTCGCGCGTGGGCGCGACCGGAAGCGCCCTGCCGGTGAGCTCAATCTGTCTTTCGAGGGTCACGACCAGTTGATGCGACGAAGAAACGTGCCTGGCGCGAAGCTCCTCGGGTGAACCAAGCGCCGCAAGTCGGCCGCGATGAAGGATCGCGATCCGATCGCAAAGCCTGTTAGCTTCCTCCAGATAGTGAGTCGTCAGCAGGACCGTCGTACCGGCCGACTTCAGGTCCCGGATCAGGTCCCAGAGCTGCCTTCGCGTCTGAATGTCCAAGCCCAGGGTAGGCTCGTCCAGTAGCAGCAACTGCGGCTGGTGCAGCGTGCCGATGGCCAGATCCAATCGGCGCTTCATCCCACCCGAATAGGTACGAACCAAACGATCGGCTGACTCGGTCAGGCCCGCCCAAGACAGGGCGGAGTCAATCCGGTCCTTCCTCTCGGATGGCAGCAACGGATACAACTCCGCGTAGAGCTGAATGTTCTCCCAGCCCGTAAGGAACGGATCCAGCGTCGCCCGCTGCATCACCACCCCTGCGTTGGCGCGAACGAGCAAGGGATCAGCCGCTGGATCGACGCCAAGAACCCTAACCAGACCGCTACTCGGGGCGGTCAAGCCCAACAGCATCTGAATGACAGTCGTCTTACCCGCGCCGTTCGGCCCTAGAAGGCCGAAAACCTCGCCCTGCCCTATCTCGAGATCCAGCTCGTCAACAGCCACCACCGAGCCGAACCTCTTGCTCACTCCTCGGGCAAGGACTGCCGGCCGCCCGCTCACACCGCACGCTTCGGGTCGGAGGGGTCGCGCATAGGTGCGGTCATACGGCTACCATACCTGCCACTAGCAGCCGTTCCCCACCACGTCGTCCAATCCACCGCCTTACTCTGCACGCTCGAAGTCAGGGAGCGACTGAGCTACCAGTCGTCCTTGCGGACTCTCGGGTCCATCAGAATCGCGTAGATGTAGGAGGGTCCCTGCAGATGCTGCACCGCCGCAGTGTTTTCGAGCGGCACAAGCTCAAGAGCCCGTTCAAACTGCGACCGGGCCAATTGCCTGTTCGTCCTGTCTGGCAAGAGCGCGTTGCCACGAACTTCGTAGGTGAACTTACCTCCTCGGAGCTGCCGAAAAGGCTCGCCGGCACTGCGCTCGATCCGTTCCCACACCTGTTCGATCCCAACCCCCTGCCTCGACGACACCACCAGCTCCTCTCTCACCTCGAGAACCTCCGCTTGATCCAAACCCCACTCGGCCGTTCCCGGAAGGTGCGCCAACCTCGGCTTCGCTTCCTCCTCCAACGCCGCCCAGGCGGGCCGCACACCCACGCCACTGGCGCGTAGGAGCGCCGCCGTCAACTGCTCCGTTACCGGCTCCAACGCGCGGAAGATCATCGCCTCCCCCAGCTCCCGCTCCCGGCTGTTCTGAGGGGCCGTCTCCACCAAGTCCATAGCCGCCCGGTCCAACGGCCAGAGCACGACATGAACGAGCTCATGTAACAAGACCTGCTCCTCATCCCGGAACGGCCGCCTGCTCATCAAGACCAGAGCCGACTTCTCGACCTCATCAACCTTGACATCACCACTCTGCCACTCCCGCGAGAAGTCCACCAGTTCGACCCGGATCGCCCACTCACTCAGGCCAAGCACCGGCTTCCACTTCTCCACCAGATGCTCGAGAGCATCCCTACCCATACTCTCGTGACGATTGTTCATACGTTGACCATACTCGACCGCCGGCTCGCAAACGACCGGCCCCCGCCTACCTGGAAAAGCTCAAGACCTCAATTGTCGCGCCCGACACCATCAATCTCGTCAGCCAACCTGAGAGGCGCCGACCTGAATTACAATCGCTCATCCATGCATCGCGACTTGGTGAACCAAGTACTACAGAATCCTTTCGTTGCCGAGGTAGTTGACGCGATTCCAGAACTCACACTGGCAAACTGTTTCGTCGCAGCCGGGTGCATCGCGCAGACCGTATGGAACCTGTCGCACGGCCGGGACCCAGCAGCCGACATCAAAGACATCGATCTCGTCTACTTCGACCCCGATCTCTCCGAATCGAAAGAACAGGCTGATCGACAGTGCGTCACACGACACTTCCCGGGCGTGCCAATGAAGCTGGACGTCAAGAACGAAGCTCGGGTCCACCTCTGGTACGAGCAAGCGTTTGGCTACTCGATTGCCCCTTACGCCTCGGCAGAACAGGCGATTTCGACCTTCCCGACCACCGCTACTGCCGTCGCAATCCGGAAGAGCGGGGACGAGTACGAGGTCTTTGCACCATTCGGCATCGACGATCTCACGAACCTTGTTGTTAGAGCAAACAAGCGACAGATCACGCGCAAGATTTACGAGAACAAGATCAGCAGGTGGCGTGAAATCTGGCCGCGACTGAAAATCCTGGACTGGGACGAGGCATAGCCATGACACGCCCTCGGGAGGCCATTTCACGCGGAGTCAAGAAGGTGGCGAGGCTGGAGCACCCTTCTGATGCCAGCCTTGCCCCCTACCCCACGTGCAGGTCATCATTGTCAGCCACGGTGTGCTAAGACGGCTGTTCGAGTTCACCCTCTGCTTGCCGCCAGGTAAGGGCCAGAACCTCGTGCGCAGGGCACTTACCTTTGGCTTCATCGACTTGCGGATGCGTTATTCGTCCGGCTTCGCGCACCCCTGCCCTCCGGCGGAATTTCTCGGCCAAACCTCCACTGTCGCGCCCTATCCTCAGAAGGCCCGCGATTTAACATAGGTTTTAGTAACTATAAAGCGGGAGCGACGAGCACCGCGGGAGTGTATGGTACCTGCGGATGGCTCGTTATGTTGCGGCAGTGGACGATTCCGGGGGAATTGAACCGCTAGTTAGGTGGGACGGAACATATATCCCGGGGGATCACCCTCTCACGCTGCTTGCCGGCATTTTCGTCCACGAAGCTGAACTCCCGGAATTCAACTCAGCATGGAAGCAACTGCAGGCGGATATCCAAGTCGCCTTAGGGTGCCCGGATCCCCCACCAATCCACATGCGAATCATGTGGGGACGGAATCTCAAGAAGAATTATAGGAACCGTCCGAACCCCTACGTGGGAGCGGACTTCGAGCAAATCAAGGAGTGGGTCCGCCGGGCGTTCGAAATTATCCTGGCGGCCGCAGAGAAGCCGAAAAGAGTAGCAGTTGTCGGAGCAGGACGAATCAGAAGGCTCGAATCACAGCGGCTCGCGGAGTTCTTCCGTCACCCCGTCCACATGGCCGAGATGGAGTTCCTGAGACAAGCCAGCCGTGGTCGGCATAAGAAGATGTACGCCGGATTTCACAAGAGGCTGACGAGCCCACTTCTGCCAATGCTTTTCGAGGTGATAAGCACTCTTGAAATGCACATGCGAACCGTCAAGCAGGCCTCCCTCGAACTCCTAATTGACCCGTTTGGCGATTCACACGGAGTCGACGCCCAGAGAGTTGTAAGTGCGATGTCAGAGGTTATGGAGCTCGAGAGACTGTCCTCGATTCAACGTGTCGGGAATACAGATGAAGTCCCTTTGTGTCAGGCCGCCGACCTTATCGGTTTTTCGAACTTCCGCGGCCTGATGCACGATAAGGGCTTCATCAAGTACGACGAGCATCTTCTTCCCATCTGGAACGATTTCGTCGGACGCCTTAGACCATTCACTGTTCTCGACGTCCACGACCTACTCAGGCGAAACTTTAGTAGCCTTCCCGCTAAGCAGCTTGCGGCCCATTACGCTCTCGCCCGCAACGCAATAGAGACGCGTCATCAAGAGTTCGTGGATCAACATCTGGTTACCGTTCAGGAGTTTCTCAACCGTGCAATGGCAGCCGCTTCAGACGACGTCGGCGTCCCCATCCTCAAGGACTTCTCCGTCTGCCAACACCTCTTGTCGGAGACTACATAATGACGAAGCCCGCGGATAAACCGCGGGCCCGATGACGCACAGTATCTCCTGTACAGGAGACTGTCAAGCAGGCCCGACACTGATTGTCCAAGCAGGCCTGACACTGTTCGTCGTCTTGCTCGTTGACCAACCCCTGCAATACCTATCTAACTCGCAATTCCAATGAAGAGCGGCCTATCGAGAACAGATACCCAGTCTCGCTCACGAGCAAGAGACAGCGCCTCCTAACCTCCGTTTTCGCGCCCTAGATTGGATCTAGGCAGGCATCGACACCTATCGAATTGAAACGGCGATGACTCTAGCAGCAAGTACGCCGATTGACGAGTGTGAACTACACCAATTATCGTCGATTATGCCCCCGACCTTGGAGGTATTAGATCTATCGCCTCGCTTCCTACAGTTCTACGCTGACGCAGTCGCAAAGGATCTCGATCCGGAAAATCGTTGGGAGCTGTGGAAGAGCGTTTACGGTTTCGCCGCCGTCCCCCCTACGCCCGCCGGGCAGGTTCGGGCGCGGCAGTTGCTCGATGAAGCCTGGGACCGCTATCCGACAGAACTGGACCGAATTCGACGCGGCGCTGAAGGCCTCAGCCCTGAACCATCTCATGAGCTCCACCGTGTCGCCGAGCTACTTGAATGCGAAACCGACGCCAAGCTCAGAGTTATCGTTTTCGTCGGAGGGTTCGAAGGCAATCCGTTTGTCGCAGATATCGAGGGCATGACAACGCTGTCGCTGCCCATCGAACAGTCCCCCGAGGAACGCGCATTCATGCTGCCCCATGAGGTCACCCATGTCATCCACGGCATAAACGCCGGTATGGCTATGACGTGGGAGCGCAGCATCGCCCGCATCGTCATGGAGGAAGGCCTCGCCACGCGAGTAACGGAGAAGCTGATCCCTGGACATGAGGCCGAGCGGTACACGACGGATCACGACCCAGAATTGTACGAACTCTGCACGGCCAACGAGTCAGAAATACTCGACTCAGTCAGGACTTGTCTGCATACCAGCGACTCCGCAACCGTCGAGCGGTTCACGATGGGCGCAGGAGCTGCAGGGCTTTCAAGAACCGCGTACTACGCCGGTTGGCGAGTAGTCGGTGCCCTCACTGCCGCCGGCTGGAGTCTCGCATCTCTGTCGAAGGTTCCGGAGGCACGAATACCCGCCGTAATCGACTCAGGACTAGACCTCCTCTCTTCCAGCTAGAGGATACGGTTCGCCTCCTCGCCCCTGCAAAACGGCGACCGAAGTCGAACCTCAGATTTGACCGATTGTCGAGTTGACCGTTACAACCTCAATCCCGAAGATCGACGCTTGGGTAGTTACATCATCGCGACGACAACACAGCTAAGCGCTACGATCAACTTCCGCCCGGTGGCCTACCAGCGGTAGTGCCTGATATGCTCCCCCCGCTCGGCGATCTCACTCATGGCCTGAAGTCCGATCTCGATGTGCAGGTCGGTGTACTGCCGAAAGACTTTGCGTGCCGACTCCTTGGTCTTTATCCCGCCTTTGCGCAGGGGTAAGTCGGATACCAGCAGGAGCGCGCCGATCGGTACCTTGGAGGCGAAGCCGACCGAGAAGAGAGTCGACGTCTCCATGTCGATGGCGAGCGCTCGCTCCTCGTAGAGCTGCGTCTTGAACCGCTCGTTGAACTCCCAGAAGCGGTAGTCGGTGGTGTGAACGACCCCGGTGCGGTAGTCGAGCCCCTTCTCGACGATTATCTGCGAGACGAACTTCTGGACTTTGAAAGTAGGGAGCGCGGGAACCTGTGGCGGCATGAAGTGCCGGGACGCCCCCTCGTCGCGGATGGCGGCGGTAGGCAGGATGAAGTCGCCAACCTGAAGTGAGCGGTGCAGGCCACCGCAGATCCCCAGGAAGAGCGTCGCCTTGGGGTCGGCTGTCGCCAGCACCTCGATTATCAGGGCCGCGACCGGCGAGCCGATCGAGAAGTTGATGATCGAAACGCCCTGCTTCTCACTGTGCGCCGCGGTCATCGCGGAGCCTTCCGTAACCTCCGAGTCGTCACAGAGGGACTGGAAGCGCTCGAGGTAGTAGTGGAAGTTGGTGAGGATTATCTGCTTCTGGAAGCGCTCGGGCGCCGTTCCGGTGTATCTCTCGAGGAACTCGCGGCCTATCGCCCACTTCTCCGGGTTGGCGTAGATCAGGTTCTCGCTTCCGGGCCGCTGAGCGCTGGACGGTACATCCGACTCGGGAAGGTTGTCCTGCACCGTAACCGTGCCGGGATCGCCCTCTACCTCGGCGCTCGGCGAGTCGGGGACCACATCGCCCCTTCTGTCTCCATCCTTCGGTACCATGGGACAGCCTAACCAATGCCGATGCCGGTTTGTCCCGCGCCGCGCACCGCCCCCGTCCGCCCGACCCCACATCTCGCCGGTAGCGCCGGTGATACTTCACACCCGAACCGCGAAAAGGCGTGGAATCATTGCCGGAGCACGATGAGGAGTGTCTCTCACGCTTGTGAGGTACGAGGATGGCTGAACAGTACGTCGTTTACGTCGCAGCACCGACCCAGGAGCCGGATGCCGAGACGCGTCAGCGCCTCTCCGAACTGCTGGGCCTCGACCCGCACAAGCTCGACTCGCTGCTCCGGCGTCTGCCGGCAGAGGTCACCAAGCCGATACCCGAGTCCACGGCAGTCGCCGTCGCTCGCCGATTCCGGGAGGCCGGGCTGCAGGCCTCGATCCGAGTTCCCGGCACGCTCGACGCGGCGACGGCAGCGCCACCTCCGGTGGGTCCGCCGCTGAGGGCAGAGGAAACGACCGCCGGACCGGCACCCGAAAAGGGGGCCGAGGACACACCGAGCATCTGGAAGACCCAGTTCGGCGCGAGTCGGCCGCCGGAAGCGGAAGGCGTCAGCGACGAAGACGAGGACGAGGAGGACGAGGACCTCTTCCCCCGCTCCTCGTTCGAGCCCCCGAACGGACCGAAGGCGCCCTCGCGTAGGCTCCTCATCGCGCTGCTGCTGGTGCTTGTAGTCCTCGCGGCCCTCTGGTACCTGCTCTGAGCGACGGTTCACCGCGATCGCTCAACTACCCAGGAGATTCCCTATCCGCTCCAGCGCCTCTCGGACGTTATCGAGGCTGGTGGCGTAGGAGAAGCGGGCCTTGCCCGGAGCCAGGAAGTCGGTTCCCGGAACTACGCCCACGTGAGCCTCCTCGAGTAGTCGGGTGGCCGCTACCGTCTCGTCACGATCTATGGGGGTCAGGTCGGTCATGACGTAGAAGGCGCCCTGCGGTTTCGGCGTCGCGAGTCCCAACCGGTTCAGCCCTTCCACCAGCACGTCCCGCCGTTCGACGTAGGCGCGGCGAGTCATGTCGATGAACTCCCGTGTCTTCTCGACCTCGTTCAGTGCCACGGTCACCGCATGCTGGGCAAGCGAGTTGGCTCCGCTCGTGGCCTGGCCCTGGAGCCGGTTCATCGCCTTGATCAGGGGCATCGGTCCCACCCCGTAACCGATCCGCCAGCCGGTGAGGGCGTACGCCTTGGACGCTCCGTGTACGATCAGCGTCTTCTCCGGAGCGAAGCTCGCCGCGGCGGTGAATTCGCCGTCGTAGACGAGGTGCTCATAGAGATCGTCGGCGAAGATCCAGATGTCGCGTTCGGCCGCCATCTCGACGATCTCCCGGACTACCTCACGAGGATAGACGGCTCCGGTGGGGTTCGAGGGTGAGTTGAGGAGGATGACCTTCGTGCGGTCGGTGATGGCGGCGCGCACGGCCGCGGGATCGGGGACGAACCCATCCTCGGCGCTGGCTACCACAGGCACCGTCACTCCGCCGGCGAGTTGAACCTGTGCCGGATAGGACACCCAGTAGGGTGCCGGGACGATCACCTCGTCGCCCGGATCCAGCGTCGCCATGAAGGCGTTGTAGAGCACCTGCTTGCCGCCGGTGGAGACGATCACCTGTTCGGGTGAGTACCGGAGCCCGTTCTCCCGCTCGAACTTACCGCAAACAGCCTGGCGCAGCTCGAACGTGCCCTCTGACGGCGTGTACTTGGTGAGCCCCAGCTCCAACCCGTCACGCACGGCATCGAAGACGTGCGCCGGAGGCTGGAAGTCCGGTTCCCCAGCGGTCATGGCGATCACGTCCACGCCGCTGCGCGCCAACTCCTTCGCCTTCGTGTTGAAAGCGACCGTGGCCGAGGCCTTCAGACTCTGGATGCTTCTCGAAAGCTGGGGCATGGCTCTCCTAGGAAGTGGAAGTCCGGCTCTACTTCAGCTCGCCCCCGAAGAAGATCTCGATCTCACGTTGGGCGGTAGCGGGGGCATCTGAACCGTGCACGACGTTCTCATCGATAGTGGTTGCGAAGTCGGCACGGACGGTGCCAGGAACGGCGTCGGCCGGGTTGGTGGCGCCCATCATCTTGCGCCACTCGGCGATCACGTTCTCCCCCTCCACCACCATCGCCACAACGGGTCCACTGGTGATGAACGAGACGAGGCCCTCGAAGAACGGTTTCCCCTCGTGCTCCCCGTAATGGCGCTCGGCCGTTTCCCGTGGGATCTGCATCATCTTCATGGCTGCGATCCTGTATCCCTTGGCCTCGAGCCTGCGGACTACCTCTCCTACGAGCCCGCGCTTGACGCCGTCGGGTTTGACCATTGCGAAAGTGCGTTCAGAAGCCATAACCCGCAAAGGATATCACAGCGCCCGCGACGGGAAACCCGCCCCTGTCGAGTCGAACCGCGGGACTTCCAGAGTCAACGGACTCCGGCGATCGTCTCGAGCTGTCGCAGGTGGTTGAGGTCGTGCCCGGCGAGGGTCCGAACGAGCAGGTCCATCGACATCATGCCACGCTCCGGGTGGTAGGCCTCCTTCAGCCAGCCATCGAGATCGAGGGTCGTCAGCAGGGCCAGATTCCAGGAGCGCACGCCGGCGAAGCAGGCGACGGCGAGTGAAGGGTCTGCGCGACCGTACCGCTTCGCCCACGCGTCCTGATCGAACGGCTGCAGTATCGGTTGGTCATCGGCAAGCGTCTGGCGGAAGCGGAGGGCATGCGCCAGTTCCACGTCGGCGAGATGAGCGAGTATCTCGCGAGCGCTCCACTTCCCCGGTGCGTAGCTGCTGGCGAAGTCGTCCGAGCCGAACTCCTGGACCAGCTGCTCGATCCGAAGTGGGGTCATCTGCAGGACCTCGATCGGATCCTCATCGCCGAGTGTCGCCAGGATTCGTTCTTGATAGCTCTGCACCCGCACACTCTACAGGACGGTCACAGGCGACTCGCTATAGTTGGCTCATGACCCGAGAGGCGCAGCAGATAGACGTTCAGGAGGCACGGCGCCGCCTGGAATCCGGCGTGAAGATGATCGATGTACGTGAACCTCGCGAGCACAGCGAGTGGCGCATCCCTGGGGCGGAACTGCTGCCGATGTCGGAGTTCCTGGAGCGCTACGAGGAGGAACTGCCGAAGGACGAGGAGCTGATGATCCAGTGCCGTACAGGGTCCAGGAGCGATCAGGTAGCGCGTCTACTGCTGGATAAGGGGTACCGAGCGGTCAACGTCGCCGGCGGGATCGTGGCCTGGGAGGGCGCAGGGTACCCGGTAGAGCGGGACTGATCGTCGGCCTGGAGAAGCGGGCCCCCGACTTGCTGCCGGGGGCCCGCTAGCGTCCGGGCGTTCGCAGATTACAGGCCCGCTACGACCCTTGCGCCCGATTCGAGCAGGCCGTACCACAAGCCGGGGAACAGTCCCAGCAGGACCGTGCCTACGGCCGCCAGTACCACCGCCGTGCTGGTGAATGCGCTGCGGTACCGAGGCGCGCCGTAGGCCGGCTCGCGGAAGTACATGAAAGCGATCACTCGGAAGTAGTAGGCAGCCGCCACCACGCTGGTGAGGATGCCGATGACCGCGAGCAGGAAGTAGCCGGCTTGCAGGGCCGCACCGAAAACCATCACCTTGCCGGCGAAACCCGCCAGCGGTGGAATCCCGGCGAGGCTCAGCATGAAGATCGCCATCGCAGCCGCGAGCATCGGGCGGGTCCGTGAGAGGCCGGCGAAACGCTCGAGGTCGTCCCCATGGTCGAACCTGTCACCTAACAGGGTAAGAACGGCGAACGCTCCGGCCGTCATCAGGGTGTAGGCGAGCAGGTACCAGGTGGCAGCCTGGAGGCCTCCACTGTCGACCGCGAGAACCGCCAGGCCCAGGTAACCGGCGTGCGCCACGGCCGAGTAGGCGAGCATCCGTTTCACTCCGCGCTGCACGTAGGCGGCCAGGTTCCCCACGATCATGGTGAGGCCGACGATCCACACGAACAGTTCGAGAACCACGGGCGACAGTTCCGGGAGAATCGTGGAAGCCACCCGCAGCAGGGCGGCGAACGCGGCGGTCTTGACGACCACGCTCATGAAGGTGGTGACGGCGGTCGGCGCGCCGGTGTAGACATCGGGCGCCCACTGGTGGAACGGCACCATCGAGGCCTTGAACCCGAGTCCAGCCACCAGCAGAAGGCCGCCAAGGGTGGCGAGGAGCAGCGACTGGAACCCTGGGGCGGTTACCGCAGCGACTACCTCGGCATAGACGAAGTGCCCGGTTGCGCCGTAGGTCAGAGCTATCCCGTAGATGAGGACGGCGGAGGCGAAGGCCCCCAGCAGGAAGTACTTCATGCCGGCCTCTTCGCTCTCGCGAGCTCCCTGACGCCAGGCCGAAAGGACGTACACCGCCAGGGAGGTGATCTCCAGGCCCAGCAGCAACGTTATGAGATCACCGGCTGCCGACATGACCATGCCGCCGGTTGCCGAGAGGAGCATGAGCGGGTAGTACTCGGGGTGATCCAGGCCGGTGCGCTCGAGGTAGTCGTAGGAGACGAGAACCGCGATGACGGTCCCCAGGATTATCAGCAGTTGGAACGCTGCCGCTGGCAGGTCGGCGAGATAGTGCAGGCCGAAGGCAGCCGACCCCGCCCCTGCCCTGCCGTCCTGGAAGAGGACCAGGGTGAAGACGGCGGCCGTTACGAGGCCGACGAGGCTCAGAACAGCCGTACTGCGACCGTTACTCTGGAAGAGCGCGAAGAACAGGCCCGCGGCCGCGGTGAACAGGAGAACCAGGGGCGGCGTGAGCGCCAGCCAGTTGATGTCGAGAGCGGGCGGGAACATCTAGCGCTTCTCCTCCTGCAGAGTGGCGGTGATCCCGGCGGGCGGGTTGCCGGCAGTCTCGCCTGTCGAGGATTCGAGCGCGACCCGGGACTGCACTTCGATCCGCTCGAGCTGTGGAGCCGGGGTCAGGCCGAGCCAGAGTATGCCGGCGAGGATGGGCATCAGCACGACCACTTCAGCAGCGCGCAGGTCGCTGGCCCGGAACTCGGCCCGCCCCTGGTAGATGCGCTGGTAGAGGTTGACACCGTAGACGCCGGCGGCGATGACGGCACACACCGCGACGACTCCGGCCGTGACGCTGGCCTGGAACGCACCTAGCAGGCTGAGGAACTCGCCCGGGAAGTTGGCCAGGCCTGGCACCCCGATGCTCGCGAACAACACGAAGAGGGTGATGGCGGCGAGCGCCGGGGCGCTGCGAGCGAGTCCGCCGTAGGCGGCAAGGAGGTAGGTGCCGCTGCGAGCGTGGAGCATGCCAGCCAGGAGGAAGAGTCCGCCGGTGGTCAGCATCTGCGCCGCGAGGAGGTACATCGCCCCGTTGGAGCCGGTCAGCTCGAGTGCGAAAACGCCGACGCCGGCGATCCCCATGTGTGAGAGCGAAGCGTAGGCGAGGAGCCGCTTCAGGTCCTCCTGCCTGGCGGCGATTATCGCTGCGTATAGGGCGGTCACGGCCGAGAGTGCGATCAGCAGCGGGCTCCATCGCTCGGCAGCGGCCGGCAGCAGCGGGATGGCCCATGCGAAGAACCCGAAGGCTCCGACCTTGTAGAGGGTACCGGCGACGTCAGCGGCCCCTGAGGGATGATTCTGATCGTGGAAGTCTACGAGCCAGGAGTGCAGCGGTAGCATCGGCATCTTCACCGCGAACGCCACGGCGAATGCCGCGAAGAGCCACATCTGCGTATTCGGTGGCAGCGCCGGCGTGGCTTCGAGAAGATCGCCGATGAGGTAGGAATCTGCGCCCGACAACGGCCTGAGGGCCAGGATAGCCACAAGCATCAGGAACGAACCGGCGAGCGCGTAGGCTAGGTACTTCGCCGTCGCTTCACGGCGCCGCTCCAGGCCCCAACCACCTAGCAACAGCAGGCTGGCGATGAGGGTAGCGTCCCAGAAGACGTAGAAGAGGACCAGGTCCTTCGCGAGGAAGACTCCGTTGAGGAAGCCCTGCATTGCCAGCAGCAGCGCCAGGAACGAGGCGTTGCGCTCCTCTACCTGCAGCGCGGCCCAGATAACCGCCGGCACCATAGCCAGAGCGGCGGCGAGGACCAGGACCGATGCAGCGCCTGCGCTCCCCAAGCTGAAGGTGATGCCCAGGCCGTCGATCCAGGGGAGACTGAGGAACGCGTCTGCCGGCATCAGCAGGGCGGCGATGAAGGTGGTGACGGCGGCGGCTCCGGCTACCGCCCGGGCAGCACGTGCCGGGAGGAAGGCGACGAGGAGAGCCGCGCCCAATGGAACGACGAGGGTGCCCAGCATCAGTTCTCGATCCCTTCGTAGTCGATCGTGCCGCTCATGCCAGCTCCCCGCCGAGCCAAACGCCGAGGAGCAGGACCAGTATCAACGCCACCACCCCTAGCAGCATGGTGAGCGCGTAGGTGCGAGCGAAGCCAGACTGGAGTCCCGTGGCCGCGCGGGCGAGGAGGCCGGTGACTCCAGCGCTGCCGCTCACCCCGCGATCGACGAGCTCCCTGTCGACCACGCCCAGCCCGCTCGCGGTGCCTTCGGCCGCCGCCACGAAGGTGTTCCGGTAGAGAGCATCGAAACCTGCCCCTTCACGCGAGAAGTTGCCGAGGGCCCCGCTGCCGATACGCTGTGCGGGCCTGCCGGAGCGAAGGTGATAGACCCAGTAACCGAGGCCCAACCCGGCCGCGGCGGCGACGATCGAGAGTCCCACCAGCAGCCACTCGACGGTCACCGTGGGGTGCAGGAACCGCACCTCTGCGGCTATGGCCGGCTCCAGCCAGGCATTCATCCAGTTGGGGAAGGCGAACTCGGGCAGACCGAGGTAGCCTGCCACCACGCTGAACACCGCCAGGATCAGCAGCGGGATCGTCATGACGGCTGGAGACTCGTGGAGCTTGGCGGCGACGGCGTCGTCGTAGCGGGGACGGCCGGCGAAGGCGAGGTAGTACCAGCGGAACATGTAGAAGGCCGTCATCGCGGCGGTAAGGAGGAGGAGTATGTAAAGAGCGAGCCCCCCGTAGTCGCGCAGCCACTCACTGGTGTAGACGCCTGCGACCACCGCGTCCTTCGAGAAGAAGCCGGACAGGAACGGGACGCCGGCGATGGCCAGGGTGCCAACTAAGGCGGTGAGTCCGGTCAGCGGCATGACTCGGCCCAGCCCGCCCATCCTCCGCACGTCCTGCTCGCCTCCCAGCGCGTGGATGGCAGAGCCGGCGGTGAGGAAGAGCAGCGCCTTGAAGAAGGCGTGGGTGAAGAGGTGGAAGATGGCGGCGGCGTAGGCGCCGGCGCCGGCGGCGGCGAACATGAAGCCCAGCTGGGAGACCGTCGAGTAGGCGAGGATCTTCTTGATGTCTGTCTGGCCAAGGGCGGCGAAGGCGGCGACCAGGGCCGTGAGTCCGCCCACCCAGGCGACGGTGGCCGAGGCATCGGGAGCCTGAGCGAACAGCGGCGCCGAGCGGACTACCAGGTAGACGCCGGCCGTTACCATCGTGGCGGCGTGGATCAGTGCCGAAACCGGTGTGGGGCCGGCCATGGCGTCGGGGAGCCACACCTGGAGCGGCAGCTGGGCCGACTTCCCTGCCGCCGCGAGCAGGAAGAGCAGCCCGATGGCGGTAAGCAGGGCCGAACCGTAGGCGAGGCCGCCGGCGGCCTCGTTGACGGCGGCGATCTCGAGGGTGCCGAAGGTGCGGTAGAGCAGGAACATCGCCAGCAGGAAGCCCACGTCACCGATCCGATTGACGATGAACGCCTTGCGAGCGGCGCTGGCGTTGAGCCCCTGGCTGTACCAGAAGCCGATCAGGAGGTAGGAGCACACCCCCACTCCCTCCCATCCCACGAACATGAGCAGGTAGCTGTCGGCCATGACGAGCACCAGCATCGCGGCAACGAAGAGGTTGAGTGCGCTGAAGTAACGTGCGAAGCCGTCGTCTCCGTGCATGTAGCCCACCGAGTAGAGGTGGATGAGGAAGCCGACGCCGGTGATCACGAGCATCAGCAGGACGCTGAGCCGGTCGATTACGAACCCGAGCGAGAGCTGCAGGTCACCGGCGACGAGGTAGGGCCAGAACTCGAGTGAGAGGCCCCCCTCGGGCAGCGAGACGAAGGCGACCAGTGAGAGGATGAAGGCCAGCCCAACGGTGGCGCTGGCGATGATCCCTGGCAGCGGCTCCCGAAGCTTACGGCCGAAAAGGCCGTTGACGAGGGAGCCCAGCAGCGCCAGGAGCGGCGCCAGCGCGGCGTAGGAGGCGGGAGACGAGAAGAGGGCCCCGGTCATCAGTAGCGAACCTCGGAAAGGGCGTCGATGTCGGTGCTGGTGCGCTGCCGGAAGATCGCGACGAGGATTCCCAGACCCACCGCTACCTCGGCGGCGGCGAGCGCCAGGATGATGAACACGGCGCTCTGGCCGCTCATGGCGACCGCCTGCCCTGAAGAACTCCACTGGCGGGCATAGGCGACAAGCGCCAGGTTGGCGGCGTTGAGCATCAGTTCGATCGAGAGGAAGACGAGGATGGCGCTGCGGCGGGTGAGCACGCCGACAGCGCCGATGGCGAAGAGGATCGCGCTAAGAGCTACGTAATACTCGGTGGCTACCACCGCCCGCCTCCCGTAGTACCCGGCGGCCGTGGCTTCAGGTGCGGTGCGGGCGCCGAACTATGCACGGGTGAGCTCCCGCTCCGGTTCGTCCAAGGCAGCCCCGGCGTCACCGGCTAGTTCATGGGACTTGCGCTGGACCAGGGAGACGGCGCCGACGATGCCGACGAGCAGGAGCACGCCCACCAGGTGGAAAGCCAGCAGGAAGTCGCCGAAGAGAGACTCCCCTACCCGCTCGGCGCCTCCCCCGCCCAACGCCGCCTGGATCATCTCGGCGCTGGGAAGTTGTCTGGGATCGAGGAAGGCGGTCACGGCGATGCCCGCGGCCGCGAGCAGGCCCGCCAGGTAGGCGGCCGGACGCAGGCCGGGCAAACGTTCCGCCGACGACTCTCCGCCTACGTTCAGGAGCATGATCACGAAGAGGAAGAGGACCATGATCGCGCCCGCGTAGACGATGGTCTGGATGGCCGCCAGGAAATGCGCCTCGAGGGTGATGTAGGTGACCGCCAGGGTCAGCAGTGTCGCTACCAGCGACAGCGCCGCGTGCACCGGCTGGCGGAAAGTGATGACGCCGATGCCGCCGGCCAGCAGTACCACGGCGAGGATGATGAAGCCGAACATCAGTAGTCGACCCCCTCGAGTTCCGGCCGGTGCCCGGCGACGAAGCCGAGCTTCACGGCCTTGCCCTTGCGCTCTGCCTCGCGGCGCTGCCACTTCGAACCTTTGACCCCGACCAGCATGTCCTCCTTGCGGTAGACGAGGTCGTCGTAGCGGAAGTCGGCCAGCTCGAACTCGTGGCCCAACACCACCGCGCCGGTGGGGCACGCCTCCTCGCACATGCCGCAGAAGATGCAGCGAAGCATGTTGATCTCGTAGATCTTGGCGTAACGCTCCCCTGCCGAGACCGGATCGTCCGGGTCGTTCTCGGCCGCCTCGACGTAGATGGCGTAAGACGGGCAGGCGGCGGCGCAGAGCGAGCAACCGATGCACTTCTCGAGGCCGGTGTCGGGGTGCCGGAGCAGGTGGTGGCGCCCGCGGAAGCGCGGCTTGATCTGGGCCGGCTCCTCGGGGTAGTTCACGGTCACGGGCTTCTTGAAGAGGTGGCTCAGGGTGACGCCCATCCCCTTGGCGATGCTGAGGACACTCATGGCGTTCCTCCTATCGAAAGGTCCCTAGAGAACAAACGCGATCACCGCCCCGGTGAGAAGTGCCGCTCCCAGCGCTATCTCGAACAGGTAGAGCCAGCCGAAGCGCATCAGCTGGTCGTAACGGAGCCTCGGCAGGGTGGCTCGCAGCCAGATGAAGAGGAACATGAAGATCGCCATCTTGGCGAGGAGCCAGATGAACGGCCACTCGGAGATGCCGGGCACGACCGCGTCGAGGAAGGCGGGCCCCCGCCAGCCGCCCAGGAAGAGCGTGCTGATGAACGCGGCCGCGGTCATCATGTTGACGTACTCGGCCATCTGGTAGAGGGCCCACTTGATGCTCGAGTACTCGGTCAGGTAGCCGGCGACGATCTCCTGCTCGGCCTCGGGCAGGTCGAACGGCGTGCGGTTGACCTCGGCGATACCGGAGATCAGGAAGGTGCCGAAGGCGATGACCAACCCTGGCCAGAGCCAGGGGCTCACCGACCAGACTCCCAGGTCGACGATCTCGCGCAGGTTGAGGGTGCCGGCGATCATGATGATGGTGAGCACGCTCAAGCCCAGTCCCAGCTCGTACGAGATCATCTGGGCCGAGGAGCGCAGCGACCCCAGCAACGAGTACTTGCTGTTCGATGCCCACCCGCCAAGGAAGATCCCGTAGATGCCGATGCTGGTGACGGCCAGTACGTAGAGCAGGCCGATGTCGAGGTCGATCACCCAGGGATCGAACCCGAAGAGGCTGCCCTCGGGTCCGGCAGGGATGATGCCGAAGGCCGAGAGGGCGAAGGTGATGCTGATGAACGGCGCGAGGTAGTAGACGAAACGATCGGCGGCGCTCACGGTGATGTCTTCCTTGAAAACCGACTTGAGCGCGTCGGCGATCGGCTGCAGCAGCCCGAACGGTCCGACCCTGCTGGGTCCCACGCGGTGCTGCATGCGGGCCAGGATGCGCCGCTCGACCAGAGTCATGTAGGCGAAGGCGCCCAGCAGGATAGCGCAGAGGATCAGCGCCTTGATGGCAGTGATGTACCAGGGGTCTGCGAGCTGTGGGTCCATCAGGCGACCTCCAGCGCGTGCCGTTCCTTCACGAGCGCCTCGAAGTCGGCCACGGCGCTGCCGGCTGGCTGGTCGGGGAGGGCGGGCAGCAGCGGCAGGCCGGCGGGTGCATCCTCGGTTACGCGGACGGCGGCGCGACGGACGACGCCGTCCACGGGGAGGAGCACGATGTCGCCTTCCGCCACCTGGAGTCGGGCAGCGTCGGTCGGGTGGAGGCGCAGCGGGCTCTCACCGTAAGCGGCGAGCAGGTGCGGGTTGCGGGAGAGGTACTCGTGGCGGATCATGCTGGGCACGAGCAGCAGGTTACCCGCCGGTCGCTCCGGCCCCCTGACGCTCACACGGGCCGCGCTCTTGCCGGCGAGTTCGAGGAGCTCACCTTCGGCGGGCAGGGTGGCGAAATCGGTCCCGAGGCTGCGCTTGAGGATCCTCCTCGCACTTCGCACGCTCCGCCCCTCGAGCCGGTTCCCCAACGCCTCACCGAGCCGCTTGACCACGCCGGTGAAGTCCTCGCTCGATCCGTTGTCCACCGGTGCCGAGAAGACCGGCAAGAGCCTGCCTTCGAGGTTGATGAGCGAACCGTCCTTCTCGTAACCGGTCTTGGCCGGCAGCACGACATCGGCCAGGTCGGTGGTGGCACTCGGGAAGGAGGCGTGCACTACCAGAAGATCGAGCTCGCGCAGCTTCTGAGCCACGGCCGTGTTGGCAGCGGGATCCAGGTTGGAGACGATCAGCGCGTCCACCTCGCCGTCGAGCATCTGAGGGTAGCCGTAGCGAGCGTGCGACGGCAGCACCTCGGCCACTTCCAGACCGAACGAGTTCGCCATCGGCGGAAGCGCCATCGTCTTCGCGTCGACGGACCGCGCGAACGCGTGCAGGGCGTCGGCTGCCTCGCGACTGGCCAGCACCGCTGCTCCGTAGACGATCACCGCTCGTTCGGCCGCCCGCAAGCGCTCCATCAGAGCGCGAGCCTTCCGGCCATCCATCCCAGCGACGGCAGGCAGGTCCTCCGGGTTACCCTCGGCCGCCTCGTCCATGTTGGCGAGCGCCTCGGCCGCACGCCTCAGCCCGCCCAGCAGCTCGGCTTCTGCGCCCACCGGATATAGAACGGTAGTGCCGGCGTGCTTCATGAGGTCGACCCGATAGGGGTTGGCGACGGTGAGGATCTCCCGCTTGCGGGCCATCCGCTCTTTCAGGCGCAGGTCGGCGATGGGCACGCCGTGCGGCATCAGTTCGGGCGAGGGCACCCCCTTGAGGGCGTCCTTTATCCGCAGGTCGACGATCGGCACCTCTTCGGTGGGGTCGCCGATGACGAAGATCGCGTCGGCGCTCGCCAGCTCCTCCAGCGTCGCGGGGTTGCTGGCGGCGAGCAAAGAAACCTCGGTGCGAGGGTAGTGGTCACACCGACCGCTGCCGAACTGCTCGGCCAGCGCCTTGGCGCCTACCCCCTCCTCGAGGGTGGAGTCGGCGCGCAGTACGATGCCGACCCGTTTTGGATCGATCTGAGCGAGTTTCTTCGCTATGAAGCCGGCAGCCTCCTCCCAGGTGCTGGGCACGAGGCGGTCCCCCTTGCGCAGCAGCGGCTCCTTGATCCGGTCGGGCGCATCGACGTACTCGTGTCCGAAGCGAGTACCGTCATCGATCCAGATCTTGTTCACCTGCGGGTTCAGGCCCGCCTTGATCCGCTCGATGCGGCCGGTCCTGGCGTCCACCACGATGGCGCTGCCAGAGGCGTCGTCGAGAGAGGTGGTGCGAGTGTGGTCGTACTCCCAGTTGCGTCCGCGGAAACGCGCGGTGGTGTCGAGCAGCGCGCCAACCGGGCAGATATCGGTGATGTTGCCGCTGAAGTTGCTGGGGAGGCCATCCCCCTCGAACGAGTCGATGTAGGTGTGGCCACCGCGGTCGATGAAGTCGAGGACTTCGTCGCCCGGCACCTCCTCGAAGTAGCGGACGCAGCGCTTGCAGTGGATACAGCGCTCCTGGTCGAGGGTGATCAGTTCGGAGAGGGCGGCGTGCTTCTCGAGGTGGCGTTTGTCGAACTGGAAGCGGGAGATGCCGGTGCCGTACTCGTAGGCGCGGTCCTGCAGCTCGCAGGCGCCCCCTTTGTCGCAGACGGGGCAGTCGAGCGGGTGGTTGATGAGGGTGAACTCCACCATGCCGTTCTGAGCGTCGACCACGTCTTCGGCAAGCGTATCGACGACCATCCCCTCCATCACCTGAGTGGTGCAGGTAGCCATCAGGTTGGGGAAGTAGAAGATCTTGGCGCCGCCTGTCTCCTCGTCTTTTATCCACTCGCCGTCGGGCCCCTTGCGGGGCGCACCGACTCGCGCCAGGCACATGCGGCAGGCGCCGATGGGCGACATGTACTCCTGGGAGCAGAAGTAGGGCACGTCGAATCCGGCGGCGAAGACCGCGTCGATGACGCTCGTGCCCGGCTTCAGGTCGAGGACGACGTCGTTGACGGTGACCTTCATCGGGGACCCCTCATGCCTGCCACCAGTCGCTCTTCTGGTACTTGGGTCGGCCGTGCTCGACCAGGTACTCGTACTCGTGGCGGAAGAACTTGAACGAGGCCTGCACGGGCATGGCACAGGCATCGGCGAGCGGGCAGAATGCTGTCCCGCGCATGTTCCTGACCATGTCCTCCATCAGCTTCAGGTCTCCGGGCGCGCCCAGGCCCTCTAGCAGCTTGCGGTACATCTGCGGCAGCCAGGTCGCTACGCCCTCACGGCAAGGCGTGCACTTGCCGCACGACTCGTGGGCGTAGAAGCGCACCACGTTGTACATCGCGTCGACGATGCATTTCTCCTCCGGGATGAGGATCAGGCCCCCGGTACCCAACATCGAGCCCTTCCGGGCGACCGAGGCGTACTCCATCGGCGTGTCGAGGTACTCGTCGGTGAATGGGAACATGGGGCAACTGGTGCCGCCGGGGATGAACGCCTTCGCCGGCATCGCCGGGCCCCCGCCTACCTCGAAGATGATCTCCCGGTAGGTGATGCCCATCGGCACTTCGTAGACGCCCGGCTTGTTGAAGGGGCCGGAGAGTTGAACGTGGTGGAACCCTTTCGAATCTTCGGTGCCCATGCCGGAGAACCAGCCGGCGCCTCGTTCGAGGATGTGGACCGTGGAGGCGAGGCTGGTCACGTTATTGATCGTGGTGGGTAATCCGTAGACCCCGGCCTGCGCCGGGAAGGGGGGCTTTAGCCGGGGGTTGGCGCGCAACCCCTCGTAGGAGTTCATGAGCGCCGTCTCCTCGCCGCAGATGTAGGCGCCGGCGCCGCGGTGGAGGATCAGGTCGAAGTCGAAGCCACTGCCGAAGATGTTCTCGCCCAGGTAGCCCTTGGCTCGCGCCTCCTCGATGGCGTTCTTCAACCGTTCGTAGGCGAGATAGTATTCGCCCCTGACGTAGATGACGCCCAGCGTGGCCTGGATCGCGTAACCGCCAATGATCATGCCCTCGATGAGCTGGTGGGGGTCGTCCTCGAGGACGTAGCGGTCCTTGCAGGAGCCTGGTTCCGACTCGTCGGCGTTGCACACTAGGAAACGCTGGCGCCCGTCGGGCTTGGGCATGAACGACCACTTCACCCCCGTGGGGAAGCCGGCCCCGCCGCGACCGCGCAAGCCGGAGGCCTTGACCTCTGCCACGACCTCTTCCGGCGTCATCCTCGTGAGGGCCTTCTGGGCCGAGGAGTAGCCGCCATGACCGAGGTAGTAGTTGAGCGTCCAGGCTCCGTTTACCCCTACGTGACGAAACATCACTACTTCGAAGCGCGGGTCGCTACGCGAGACTATCGGTTCGGGACGTTGGGCGACGACGTCGCTCACTCGCCACTCCCTTCCGTCTCACTGGTCCCCCGGTTCGAGGTGCCGTCCCGGGCGGGCGGCAGAGTGTCGCCGCCGCGCTCACGCCACGGCTCGGGCGGTTGGTCGTTCCGCAAGGCCTGGAGCAGGTGAGCGCAACGGCTGCGTCCCAAGCGCTCGTAATAGGTGTCGTTCACCTGCAGGACAGGGGCAGTGGTGCATGAGCCGAGGCACTCAACCTTCTGGATGGAGAAGCGTCCCTCCGCGTCTGTCTCGCCGTTCACTATGCCGAGCTCGGCCACGAGGAAGTCGTAGAGCTCGTCCGAGCCGGCCAGTGAGCAGGAGAGCGTCGAGCAGACCTGCAGGTGGTACCTGCCAACCGGGTGGTCGTGATAGGTGGAGTAGAAGCTCATCACCCCGCGGACCTCGGTGGGGTGGATGCCCAGGATCCCGGCGATCTCCTCCACGCGCGCTTCGCTCACGTACCGTTCGGCCCGCTGCACCTCCCATAGGAGGGGCATGAGAGCGCTCCTGCGGCCATACTCCGGGTAGCGCCCCAGGATCTCGTCCAGCAGCTCCTGCCTGCTGGCGAAGAAGGGTTCGACCGTCTCTAGTTCGACCATCTCTGAACGTCGGTCGTCCGGGCGATCAGCGCCCGTCCGCCTCCGGCTCCTCCTGTTCTTCGGCCGCTGTGGCGAGCTTCCCCGGCAAGGAACGTCCGGTGAGACCCAGTGCGACTCCGACGCCACCCCCCAGGACCATCGCGAAGGCGGAATCGCTTCCGGAGAGCTGCGTTCCGATCACCAGTAGCGCGCCGATGGCGATACCGATACCGAACTTCGGCCGCATGCCTCTGAAAGACCGTGCCGAGAACTTCGGGGGCTCTATCTTCACTTGTCTACGTCTCCCATCACAGGATCGAGGCTGGCTATGTTGGCGACCATGTCGGCGAAGAGGCCGCCGATGCAGGCGGGCTCGAGCGCCTGCAGGTTGATGAGGCTGGGAACCCGCACCTTCACGCGGTACGGCATCGAACCGCCGTCGCTGACCAGGTAGTAACCCAACTCGCCGCGAGCGCTCTCGGTGGGCACGTAGACCTCGCCGCGGGGCGGGTGGAACCCTTCGGTGACGAGCTTGAAGTGGAAGATGACGGCTTCCATCGAGTCTTCGAGTTCGCTTCGCGGCGGCAGGCTGATGCGCCGGTCGGGGTCCTTCACCGGTCCGGGCTCGAGCTTATCGAGGGCCTGGCGGATGATCTTGAGGCTCTCGTTCAGTTCGTAGAAGCGCATCATGAAGCGGGCATGGACGTCACCCGCCTCGGAGATCGGCACCTCGAAGTCGTACTCGTCGTAGCCCGAGTAGGGTTGTACTTTGCGGAAGTCCAGCTTCACTCCCGAGGCGCGCAGGCTTGGCCCGGTGAGGCCGTAGTCGATAGCGTCCGCGCGACTGATGACGCCGATCCCTCTGGTGCGGTCGATGAAGATCTTGTTGCCCGCGAAGATGTCGTAGTACTGGTCGAGCATCGGCGGGAAGTCGTCGAGGAAGCTGCGGACAGCCTCCTCGAAGCCCTCGGGCACGTCACGTGAGAGACCGCCCACCCGGAAGTAGCCGTAGTTCATCCGGACGCCGCATACCAGCTCGAAGATGTCGAGGATCCGCTCGCGCTCCCGCATCGTGTAGAAGAACGGGGTCAGCGCGCCCAGGTCGAGCACGCCGGTGCCGAAGAAGACGAGGTGGCTGGCGATGCGATTGAGCTCGTTCAGGATCACCCGCACCCGCTGGGCCCGCACTGGCACCCGGGCGTCCATCAGCTTCTCTGCCGAGAGCACGTAGGCCAGGTCGTGGGCATAGCCGTGCAGGTAGTCCATCCGGTTCGAGTAGGTGACGCACTGCTGGTAAGGCCGGTTCTCCATCGTCTTCTCGAAACCGGTGTGGAGGTAGCCGATCTGCGGCTTGATGGCCGCGATGCGTTCACCGTCGAGATCCACCACGAGGCGCAGGACGCCGTGGGTGGAAGGGTGCTGTGGGCCCACATTGACCCGCATGTGACGCGTCTCGAACTCGCCGCGTCGATCGCTGTCGCTGGGTGGGGTGACAACCGGCTTCTGCAGCGTCATTTCGCCGGCTCCCCCGGTTGTCCGGTGACCTCATGGCCCACCAGGTCGAGCCCCTGATCGCTGCGAACGCCCTTGCGGGCGCCACCCTTCCAGCCGGTGAGACCAGCGTCACTGCCGATGATCCCGGCCCTGAACGCTGCAGGATCGAGGTAGCGGCCGTCGTTGAAGAGCGTGGGCGTCTCTCCGATCGGGAAATCTTTGCGGTGCGGGTGCCCGTCGAGGTCTTCCGGGGTGAGCAACTTGCGGAGGTCGGGATGCCCTTCGAACTCGATGCCGAACATGTCGAACACCTCGCGCTCCATGAAGCTCGCGGAGCGCCAGATGCCGGTCGCGGTGGGAAGCTTCTCGCCGTCGTCCACTGAGACCCTGATGAAGATGCGGGAGCCGTTCTCTACCCCGTAGACGTTGTAGGCGACGGTGAAGCGCTTCTCCCCGGTGCGATCGAAACCCGGGTAGGTGAGCCAGTCGATCCCGAAGATGTCGGAGAGCATCTCGAAGCCGTTCGACCTCAGCCACTCGAGCGCCTCGATCACGCGCCCCTTCTCGACCGTGTAGGAGACCATCCCCTTGAACTCGCTGCGGCGTCCGCCCAGCGCTTCCAGCACGTTGCCGACTTCCTGCCTTCCAAGCTGCTGCGTCACTTGCCTGCCCACCCCTCGACCATGGGAAGCTTCACGCCCCTCTCGTCGAACGCTTCGCCGCGGACCTTCTTCTGCAACTGCTGAACGGCGTAGATGAGCGCTTCGGGACGCGGGGGGCAGCCCGGCACGAAGATGTCGACGGGCACTACCGAATCGACGTTCTGCACCAGGGCGTAGTTGTTGAACATGCCACCGGAGGAGGCGCAGGCGCCCATCGAGATGACCCATTTGGGGTCGGGCATCTGCTCGTACACCCGCCTCATCACGGGAGCCATCTTCTTCGAAAGCCTGCCGGCGACGATCATCACGTCGGCCTGCCGCGGGCTGGCCCGGAACACCTCGGAGCCGAAACGGGCCAGATCGTTGCGCGGGTTGGTCGACTGCATCATCTCGATCGCACAGCAGGCGAGGCCGAAGGTAGCCGGCCAGAGGCTATTGGAACGTCCCCATGCGACCAGCTTGGCGAGGGTGGTCATGAGGATGCCCTCGTCCTCCAACTCCTGAACGTCCTTTTCGAACAGATCTGTGAGAGCCATCTACCCTACTTCCAGTCGAGGACACCCTTTTTGAGGATGTACAGGTAGCCGACGGCCAAGATGATCACGAAGATCAAGGCCTGGACGAAGAGGAACTCGGGCGCCGCGCGGAACTTCACGGCGAGCGGGAAGAAGAACGCGGTCTCGATATCGAAGATGATGAAGAGCATGGCAACGAGGTAGAAGTGCACCGGGAAGCGCTCCCGGGCCGAGCCGGTCGCCGGAACGCCCGACTCGTAGGCGGCCAGCTTGTCGACCGTCGCCTTCTTCGGCCCCAGCAGTGCGCTCGCCATGAGTGCGGCTGCCCCGATGAACCCGGCGGCAAGGAACATGATCAACACCGCTATGTACAACCGGTGGGTCCTTTCCTCTCGAGTCTGCCTCGAGCCCGTTCTCTCTGCGTGATCACCGGCTTGTGCCGGTTTTCACAACTTCCGAACGCCCTCATTCTAGCACCCGTCCGCGAGCGGCGACAACGTGAGGAGAGCGTCCAATCCATGGGCATCCGGCTATGCGAGAATCGGACGACAGCGGCGGGGACGCGACCCGGCGAGGTGCCTTGCTCCGGCAGGCAGAGAGGCGGCCGAACATCTTCATCGACCAACTCCTACTGGGCATCGCCATCCTGCTGGTCATCGCGATCTTCGCCAGCAAGGCCTCGGGCAGGCTGGGTTTGCCGTCGCTGCTGCTCTTCCTTGCAGTCGGCATGCTCGCCGGCTCCGAGGGGATCGGCGGGATCGAGTTCGCCGACGTCGGGATGGCGCAGACCCTGGGTGTCGTAGCGCTCGCGTTCATCCTCTTCTCCGGCGGCCTCGACACCAGCTGGCCTTCAGTCAGGCCGGTGCTGTGGCCGGCACTCAGCCTCTCCACGGTTGCGGTGCTGTTGACGGCGGTGAGCATGGGTCTCTTCGCCACCTGGCTCTTCGGCCTCAGATTCATCGACGGATTGCTGCTCGGCGCCATAGTCTCGAGCACCGACGCCGCCGCCGTTTTCTCGGTCATGCGCTCCCGTGGGATCGGACTTCGGGATCACCTGCGGCGTCTGCTCGAGCTCGAATCCGGGAGCAACGACCCGATGGCGATCTTCCTGACTACCGGGGTCATCGGGTTGATCGTCCAACCGAGCAGTTCGATCCTCGGCCTGGTGCCGATGTTCGTCGTCCAGATGGTCCTCGGAGCGGCCATAGGCCTGGGCGTCGGCTGGGCTATGGTCTGGGTGATAAACCGGATAAACCTCACCGCCGACGGCCTCTACTCGGTCCTCACCCTGGCGATAGTGCTACTCGTGTACGGGCTCGCCGCAGTGACGGGCGGTAACGGCTTCCTGGCCGTTTATCTCGCCGGCATGATGATGGGCAATCAGGACTTCATCCACAAGCGGAGCATCCGCCGCTTCCACGACGGATTGGGCTGGCTGATGCAGATCGCGATGTTCATCACCCTGGGCCTGCTTGTATTCCCCTCTCAGTTGCGGCCGGTCATCTGGACGGGCCTGGCGCTGGCTCTGTTCCTCATCCTCGTGGCCCGGCCACTGGGCGTGTTCCTGGCACTCCTCCCCTTCCCGATGCCCAAGCGGGAGAAGGCGATGATCTCGTGGGTGGGCTTGCGGGGGGCGGTGCCCATCATCCTCGCGACCTATCCTCTGGTTAGCGAGGTACCGAACGCCGACGTGATCTTCCACGTGATCTTCTTCGTCGTCATCGTGTCGGTGCTCCTCCAGGGGCCGCTCATCCCGGTGGTGGCACGCTGGCTGAACGCCGACGAACCTCTCGCTCAAGCCTCTCCCCGCTATCCGCTCGAGTTCGAGCAGACTGCCGATCTCGACAGCGACCTCGTCGAGGTACCGGTACCGGGCGGCTCGCCCGCCGTCGGCAGGTCGATAGTCGACCTGCACCTGCCAGAACCCGCTCTGGTGGTGCTGATAAGCAGAGACGACAAGTTCATCGTTCCGCGGGGCAGCACTGTGATCCTGGAGGGCGACCGGTTGCTCGTCCTTGCCGACGAGGAGAGCCTGGCCGGCGTCCGCCGGACCCTGGACATCGCCGGCTGAGGAGCGGGCAGTTCCCGCCGGTCCTCCGGCCCACGTCCGAACCCCGCCGAACCCCTTGGGCCGGGCGGCCCGGAATGCGAGACTGAGACATGGCTGACGAGATGCTGCCCAAGGTAAGCAAGGAGTTGACGGACAAGCGGAAACGGCTCGCCCCCGAGACCTTCGAGGCCTGGCGGGCATTCAGCCGGCAGGTCTTCGCCGACGGCGCCCTGCCGGGCAAGACCAAGCAACTGATCGCCGTTGCCGTGGCTCACGTGACCCAGTGCCCCTACTGCGTCAAGGGCCACACGAGGCAAGCGCTTGCGGCTGGCGCCACCGAAGAGGAGTTGATGGAGGCGATCTGGGTGGCTGCCGAGATGCGCGCCGGCGCTGGCTACGCCCACTCGCTCGTCGCCATCGACGCGATGCCGCACCATGAGCATGGCAGCGGAAGCGGCGACCATTAGGACGAGTTGGTGGCGATCGGGCCGGTCGCTTCCGGCCCGACGCAAGCGACCTCATCGGCTGGGCTTCGCGGAGCGAACTGGCACCCTGTAGCGGGCGAGGTTGACCGCACCTGGTCAACTATCTATAGTTGCTTACTAGTTGTTAGTGGGAAGGCTGAGCAGGCCGCCCGGACGAGGAGCAACGATGATCGCAGTTACGGGAGCAAGCGGCCACCTGGGCCGACTGATAGTGAGCGAACTTCTCGACAGGAACGTCCCTGCCGGAGAGATCGTGGCGATAGTCCGCACGCCGGCGAAGGCGAGTGACCTCGCCTCCCGCGGGGTGGAGGTGAGGAACGCCGACTACGACGACGGTGACAGCCTGGTAGCGGCATTCGAAGGCATCGATAGACTGCTTCTGGTGTCGGCGAGCGACGTGGGCAAGCGAGTGGAGCAGCATCGCCAGGTGGTGAACGCCGCCAGGCAGACGGGGGTGGAGCATCTCGTCTACACGAGCATCCTCGCCGCGGACAGCGCCGACACCATCCTCAGTCGGGAGCACAGCGCCACCGAACGGCTGATCCTTCGTTCGGGCATCGCCCACACCTTCCTGCGCAATGGCTGGTATCTCGAGAACTACACCGGCACTCTCGGCCAGGCGCTCGAGAACGGCGCCATACTCGGTACGGCCGGCGCTGGCCGGGTTAGCGCGGCAGCGCGGGCCGACTACGCCGCTGCTGCGGCAACGGTGATCACCGAGGAGGGCCACGAGGGCCGGACCTACGAGTTGGGTGGCGATGAGGCATTCACCATGACCGAACTCGCGGAGGAGGTTAGCCGGCAGAGCGGCCAGCCGGTCGAGTACCGCGACCTGCCCGCAGAGGAGTACCGGAACGCGCTCCTCGGCTTCGGCCTACCCGAGCCGGTGGCCGAGATGTTGGCCGATGCCGACGAGGGACTCGAACGCGGAGTCCTCTACACCGACAGCGAGGACCTGAGGCGGCTCATCGGGAGACCTACCACCACCCTCACCCAGGCCGTCGCGGCCGCCCTTGGGGACTGAAGTCGTGTTCGCTGGGCCGCCCGTTCCCTACTCGTCGGTTCCTCCGGCGAAGATCGGTGTCCATGCTCCCCAGAGGTTGCCCGATCGGACCCACGTAGGCACGGTAACCCTCCAGGTCGCTGACCTCGACAGGTCGCTGGAGTTCTACCGAGGAGTCATCGGTTTCCGCCTGCTGTCGCGGGGCGAGGGAACCGCCCGACTTGGCGCCGCGGGCAGTGAGGACGCCCTCCTCGAACTGAAGGAGAAACCGGGTGCGAGGCCGGCGGCGCGAAACGCTCGGTTGGGCATCTACCACTTCGCCGTGCTTCTGCCGTCGCGCGCCGACTTGGGCCGCTTCCTGCGGCACGCCTACGCCAGCGGGGCGCGCATCGGCCAGGCCGACCACCTCTACAGCGAGGCCACCTACCTCACCGATCCGGACGGGATAGACCTCGAGGTCTACCGCGACCGTCCGCGGGACGAGTGGACCTTGGCTGCCGACGGGGAGATCATCGGGTCGACGGAACCGCTCGACCTCGAAGGGGTGGCCGCCGCCGCGGGCGCAGAGCCGTGGGCCGGTCTTCCCCAGGGGACGACGATGGGCCACATGCACTTCTTCGTCGGTGACCTGGTGAAGGCCGAGGAGTTCTACCACCGGACGCTCGGCCTCGACAAAGTCACCTGGCACTTCCCGGGCGCACTGTTCCTCTCTGCCGGCGGCTACCACCACCACGTGGGCGCGAACGTCTGGGCGGCCGGCTCCCGGCCATCGGGCCCGGACGACGCCCGGCTCCTCACCTGGGAGCTCCGGCTGCCTGGCCCGGAGGACGTCGCAGCAGTGGCCTCGCGCTTGCGCGCAGCCGGCTACCCGGTGACCGAGCAGGACGGCACTTTTCTCGCCGACGACCCCTGGGGGATCACCGTCAGCCTTTCGGCCGAAGGAGCTATCGCAACTGCTTGACGCTCGCTCCGAGCCACCTATATACTGCGCAGGCTGCTGGGTCGTTAGCTCAGTCGGTAGAGCAGCTGACTTTTAATCAGCGGGTCGTAGGTTCGAGCCCTACACGACCCACCAAAGAGCGGCCCCTTCGACTAGCGGTTTAGGTCACCACCCTTTCAAGGTGGCGGCACGGGTTCGAATCCCGTAGGGGTCACCAAGATTCGAGGAGGCCGACTGAGCGCCTCCTCGATTCACTTTCCTCGGCAACGGGGGCGATTAGCTCAGCTGGAAGAGCGGCCGCCTTACAAGCGGTAGGTCGGCGGTTCGAGCCCGTCATCGCCCACCACAGAAATGGCCGTACGGAGCGGCGAAGGAAAGGCCCGCGTAAAGCGGGCCTTTCCTCTCTTCGAGGCAAGAACGGCTACCGTGGTGCCAAATTAGACCCGAGTCAAGCGACAGCTAGGACGCAGGGTAGATCCAGAGCCCACGGCGGGCAAGCTGGCCCTGATACGAGGGAGCAGTGCTTCCCGAGCACCAGCGGTGACGACGTGACCTCTCGCATCAGCTGCTCGGCGCACTCTCCGGGAAGGGGCCGGTGGGAAGCGCGTTCAGGGTGGTCCAGTAGTGGCCGATGCGTCCCATCAATTCCGACAGGTCGCCAGCCTCTACCGGCTTGAGCACGTGAGAGTTGGCCCGCAACTGATAACTGAGCTCCGACAGCCCGACGTCGGGGTAGCCGGTAAGCACGATGACAGGGAGGTGGTAAGTCCTCCGGTGCGCCCGGATCTCCCGGAGAACGTCGTGGCCGTTTACATGGTCGCTCAGATGGACGTCGAGGATCACCGCTCGCGGCAGCGGGACGCTCTCGTCGAAGAGTTTGGCCAGGGCCTCCTGCGGTTCGCGGCACACATCGACTACGACCTCCGGCAGGGCCTTGTTCAGTGCCCACGTCATCAGCTCGCAGTCGTCCCGGCTGTCGTCGATGATGAGTATGTCAGGGACCATAGTCTCTCACGAACCTTCCGAAGGAGATCCGCCTCCGAGTAACCGTACGCCAGGGCGACTTGATTGTCTGGGGCCTCCTGCGAGGGCCTTTCGGGTATCCGGGTATCTAGCGCCCCAGGATTACCGTCTTTTACGGCATCGACACGGCCACCCACGCTCCGCTTCAAGGAGGATCTCGTGATCCTCCGGTTCTAGTCCGGAGTACGCCCGCCACCTACCGCCTGCTGGTCGACAGCTGGTAAGAGAGACGCTCGCTGCGCGAGTTCGGGGCTGGCGTAGAAATAGGTCATGACGGCTCCCACCCGTGGCTGGGGGAAAGTGACCTGGTACACGAGCACGCTCTACTTGATTGCGCTTGCGTCTAGCCGCCTCTCATGTCGGCACGTTAGCTTGTCGGCTGGATGAGTTCGAGCAGGACAAAGCCCGAAGGTGCGAGCGAGCCGTATCTACTCTGTGTCGAGGACAATGCCGACGACTGTTTCCTGACACGGCGCACGTTGGCTCGGAATGACTTCCCGCACGCGGTGGTGTGCGTGGCAGACGGTGCTCAAGCTCTCGAACACGTCCAGCACGCGGCGACAGCGCCGCTCGCCATCCTCCTGGACTCCCGCCTGCCGAAGCTCGACGGACATGAGGTCCTGTTGGCCTTGCGTTCGGATGAGAGCACCCGCCGGATCCCGGTGCTGCTCCTCGTCGGGTCTTTCGACGAGACCCGTAAAGCTTGGCGGGAAACAGCCGATGCCTGCCTGCTCAAACCGCTCGACTGGCAGGAGCTCGACGCCGAACTGACGCGCCTGGGCGTCCTCGCCGACGGTACTCCGGTCATCGGCAACCGAGCGATCGGAGCCCGGGTCTAGGCGTCTTCGACCAGCTCTATAGTCCACTCCCTACTGATAACTGTTCGTTCCTGGAGATGCCGCAGGTAGTGAAGCGTCAGGTGGGGGCGTAGACGTCTTCAGCCGCCGTATCGTCCCCCAAACTGACCTGCTCCCATCACTCACATCGCTGGAGCCCCGTCTCCGAATCGTGTCTATCGCCCGTTAGGTATTGACTTTGACGCTACGTCAACCCCGATACTCACCTTGGTCGAACTGTCGACCGGACGGGAGGTGAGGTTGAGTTCAAGCGAAGAGTGGTCGATCCAGCAGCTGGCAAGGGCAGCCGGTACGACCAGCAGGACGCTCCGCCACTACGACCAGCTCGGCCTGCTCAGGCCCAGCCGGATCGGCGACAACGGCTACCGGTACTACGACAGTGCCGCCCTCTTGCGCCTGCAACGGATCCTCCTGCTGCGGGAACTCGGTTTGGGCCTTCCCGTGATCGGTCAGGTCCTTGCCGGCCAGCGGGACGCTGCAGCCGCACTTCGGACGCACCTGGAGCTGCTCGAAGTGGAGAGAGTCAGGCTCGCACGCCTGACGGAAACCGTGAGAGAGACGATCGAGAAGGTCGAGAGAGGTGAGGCGCTGATGGCGGAAGAGATGTTCGAAGGATTCGATCACAGCCGCTACAAGGCTGAGGTCATCGAACGGTGGGGCAAGGATGCCTACGAGCGGGGCGACAAGTGGTGGCGTTCGCTGTCGGAGGACGAGAAGCGGCAGTTCGGGCAACTCCACCTCGACATCGCGGCCGACTTCGGGAAGGCGATGGCGGCCGGCCGAGAGCCCGCAAGCGACGAGGTCCAGGCGATAGTGGAGCGCCACTACGGCTGGATCAAGATCGGGTGGCAGGGTCGCGAGCCGAGCGCCGAGGCGTACCGCGGACTGGCAGAGATGTACGTGAACGACCCGAGGTTCGCGGCCAACTACGACGAGCACGGCGAAGGCGGCGCCAAGTACGTTCGCGATGCGATGAATGTCTTCGCGGATCGCAGATTGAAGTAAGCGGAGTCGGTTCGCGATAACGCGGGCCGACTCGGTCTTGCCGCCTCCGCGCAACCTCGTAACGCGCCGCCCGGCCGAATACGTTGGGCTACACCTGCCCGCCCCCGCAGTGCCGATGCCCTCGAGCCCTGGTGAAGGTTCGCGGCTTTCCGCTAGACTCGGCTGGAAGCTGGAGGTCGACGGTGGCAAGGGATTACTGGCTGAATCTGCCGGTACATGATCTGACCCGGGCTCGAAGGTTCTTCACTGATATCGGTCTCGCCTTCGATGCCGACCCCTCGACACCGCCCGACATGGCCGCCCTGCGGATCGGTCAGGATCAGATGCCGATCATGCTGGTGCAGGAGGAGCGTTTCCGGCACTTCGCAGCGATAGACGCGGTGCACGCCGGGCACGAACTGCTCGTGACCATAGGCGTGGCGAGCAAGACAGAGGTTGACGAGGTCATCGACCGTGTCGAGGCGGCCGGCGGTCAGGTCTTCGGGCGCCCGTCCGGCGACGAACGCATGTACGGGGCCGGCTTCATCGACCTGGACGGACACCGCTGGAACCTTCTCTTCATGGGGGGCTGACTCAAGAGGGGATGACGGGAGATACCGGACGTTGCGGTCACACCGGGAGTTCCATCTGCCCCTCGTGCCCCGCATAGGTATTGACTCTGCCGTTACGTGTACATACACTTGCCGGGAGTCCAAGAAGCAGGAGGTATCCGAGGGCCGGCCGCCCTCGTACCGATCACCCCCACTCGAACCCAAGACCACAGCCAAGGGAGAGCCAGGATGACGATGCCGGCGAGCAGCAGCGATCAGCAGGCCAACGGAGTCACCGCACGCGATCAGAAGATAGTCCCGCACCTCTGGTTCGACGAGCAGGCTGAAGAGGCGGTAGCCTTCTACACCTCGGTCTTCCCCGACGCCAGACGGGGCACGGAGACTCGCTACAGCGAAGAAGGGCGGGAGATCCACGGCCGGCCACCCGGCAGCGTGATGACGGTGGAGTTCGAGCTGGCCGGCACTCGCTTCATGGCGCTCAACGGCGGACCTCACTTCCGGTTCAACCCCTCCATCTCGTTCTTCGTCCACTGCGACTCTATCGGCGAGGTCGACCGCCTGTGGGCGCAGCTCTCCGAGGGCGGCGTCGCTCTGATGGAGTTGGACAGCTACGATTGGAGCGACCGCTACGGCTGGGTACAGGACCGCTTCGGCGTGAGCTGGCAGGTCATGCACACCGTTGCGCAGCAGAGGCGCCGGCGCCTAGTGCCCAGTCTCCTCTTCACCGGGGAGGAGCCGCAGGCGCAAGCGGCGATGGAGCTATACACAGAGGTCTTCCCGGACTCGCGCATCGAAGCCACCTTCCCCCACCCCGCTGGCGGCCCCCTGGAGGGGATGATCGCCCACGCGCAGTTCACCCTGTTCGGCGAGCCGTTCGTGGCGATGGACGGGGGCGCCGTCCACCCGTTCACATTCAACGAAGCGATATCGCTGCTCGTCGAATGCGAGGACCAGGACGAGATAGACCGCTACTGGGAACGGCTCGGGGAAGGGGGCGACCCGAGAGCCCAGCAGTGTGGCTGGCTCAAGGACAGGTTCGGAGTCTCCTGGCAGATCGCGCCCCGGGCTCTTGGGCGGATGCTGGTCGATCCCGACAGGAGCAAGGTCGACAGGGTCATCCGCGCTTTCATGCCCATGAAGAAACTCGACCTCGCACAGCTGGAGGCCGCCTACAGGGGCTGAACGAGGGCAAGGGGAGTAAGGAGCAGCAGGAACCGAGAAGTCTCATACCGCAGCGCACGCGGCATCCCGGTATGAAGATGCATGCCCCCACGTTCTGCCCTGTTCGTCGTCACCCTCCTCCTCTCCATCGGCGCCATCGCCGCCGGCCAGTCCGTGCCCGATCCTCCGCGGGGGGACTTGAGGTTCGCCGTGTTCGGCGACTTCAACGGATCGTACGGCGCCCTCGACTACCCTCCGCCCGTCGAGAAGGCGATGAGGGCGATAGCCCGAAGCTGGCGTCCCGATCTGCTCCTCTCTGCCGGCGACGTCGTCGCGGGCCAGAACAAGTCTCTCCCCGAGAGCCGGTACGCGGACATGTGGCGGGTCTTCGACCGGGAGATAGCGGCTCCGCTCAGGGCAGCGGGCATCCCCTACGCCTTCGCGATGGGGAACCACGATGCCTCCAGCCTTCGCGGTCCCGCGGGCGAGTTCGTCTTCCAGCGGGACCGGCGGGCGGCCCTCGACTACTGGACGCAGCCACTCTACGAGAGCAACCTCCTCTACGTTGAGCGGGAGCGCTTCCCCTTCGATTACGCCTTCCGCGCCGGACCGGCCTTCGTCGTCATCCTCGACGCCTCGAGCGCGACCGTCAGCGTCGATCAGCGACAGTGGCTCAGGCGTGTGCTGGCGCTCCCTACCGCCCGGGTCGCCGGGCTGCGCGTGGTCGTCGGGCACCTTCCGCTGGTTCCCGTGAGCGTAGGTCGGGACCGGCCGGGCGAGGTGCTCGAGCATCCCGAAGTGTTGCTTCGCATCCTCGAGGAAGGCGGAGTGGACCTCTACGTGAGCGGTCATCACGCCGCCTACTATCCCGGTCGTCTGGGCGAGGTCGAGCTGCTCTTCTCGGGCGGGGTAGGGGCACGCCGGCTGCTGGCCGGCGACGAGCCGGCTCGTTCGACCGTGACCCTCGTGGACGTCTGGTGGGAGCCCCTCCGCATCACCTACTCCACATTCGACCTGGCCACCATGCTGCCCATACGGCCCTCTTCCTTGCCCCCGGTGATCGTGACCGACGAGGGCGCCGTGCGGCTCTCCGAACGGGCACATCCCGCCACGGTCGAGACGGCGCAGAGGTAGCGGTCCGTTCACCTGCGGCGGCGACCTTCGGGTAGACCATCCCGCAGCTGACGCCGGGCGCGTGGGCGGCAAGTGCTACTGCGGCTGCTCCGCCAGCACGACGCTCAGCTGCCGTTCGACGCTCCCCCTGACAATCGTCACCTCGAGTTCGTCCCCGACCCTGTAGTTGCTCTCCAGGTAGGTGCGCAGTTCACCGCGGGTGGTCACCGCCC